>NZ_JAZKRK010000010.1:0-59799 GCF_036626455.1 Halodesulfurarchaeum sp.
AGAAGACCGACGAGTATGCCTACCAGTGGGCGACAGTCCAATTAGTCGGCAACGCTGTCCCGATCGTTCTTGACGCGCGGCCAGTTCGGAAGGGTGAGTCCCGTTTAGAAATCGTCGAGGACCTCTTGGATTCGGCCGAGGAACTGGTTCACGTCGACAACGTGCTGATGGACCGGGAGTTCGACAGCCAGCACGTTCTGGAGATGATTAGTCAGCGCGGGCTGTCGTACGTCGTGCCCAAGCGGATGCAGACCAGCGAGAAAGCCCAGGCCAAGCGCCTCCTCAAACGGGGAACGGACCGATACGAAACAGACCGGAAATTACATCTTGGGAATAACGAGTGGCACGAGACGACGCTGATCTACCGCCGGAAGGAGAACTCTGAGCACGATGACTATCGGCAGTATTCGGTGTTCATGTCGAATTGCGGGAGCGGGCACCTCACAGAGTACGGCTATCGCTGGGAGATCGAGAGCGGCTATCGCTCGATCAAGCGGTTCATGGCTGCCACCACGTCGAAAGATTTCGGGCTGTGATTCTTCTATTTTGCGTTTGCGTGCCTGTTGTACTCGATCTGGCCGGCTGTCGATCTACTCGTCCAAGTCGAGGCAACTGGCGAGTACGAGCATTCGCCGATCGTGACGGCGGATAATACGCTCACACTCTTGAAGAAGGAGACGGGAATCGGATAGACAGCCGCTCAAGTCCTCAGAATGCCGTTTTGAGTGGCAACACTGGATATAGTCTGGAAAATCGCCAAAACAGTTGATCAGCGGACAAGGATTATCTCCTCAGAGCCGTCCTGAGCCAGATTCCGTGATGAAATTCGGTCGAAACCACGCATCATAGCCCCGCTAAACCCCCTGTAGTCTCAACTTCACACTCCTCGGGAAGCCCTGAGATATCGACAGTGGCCAAGACCGGATAGACGTAGGACACATTCTCGAAAATCTCCGGAAGAGCCGCTTTTTGTTGCACAGTTAGAGTGGGTTTACTTCCGGATTTCACTTCGACGGGATAGTAAACCCAGAATCGACACCCAATGCGTGGCTCTCGGCGATCCCGGAAGTGGCGATCGCGAAAGAAAGCCCACAAAAAATGAGGCGGGAGTTTTAGTTGCCAGAAGCTCGGTTGCGGGATTTCAGGCGGCTTAGCCGTAATCGCCCACTCCGACATATAGATCAGGTCCGGCCGCCAGCTGACACTGTCAGGGATGGAGAGATCGTCCTTCCATTCATATCCACTGATTTCGGTTAGCTCGACTGATACTGAACTGTCCCGGACCAACTCGCGATATTCGTCGTTGGTATGCTCCTCAATTACACCAATTAACTCCGCTGCTGGTTCTCCGTGAAGGCCCTTCACGAGTCGCTCAGCCAACTTACCCCGTTTCTGGCGTATGAGGCGATGGTGTCCCATCGACTTACACCTCCTCGAGATACGCCCGCCGCTGTTCGAGTTTCACCTCTGCCGACCGCCTGTCGTAGTGCTTGTCCAGCACGTCCCGACTCACGTTCATCCGATCCCCAACCACCTCGGCCGGCACGTCTTCCGTCAGAAAATGCGTGATACTCCCACGCCGAATCGCGTGAGGGCTCACCGCCTCGGGACATTTCTTCTCACTCTCACCCGTACAATCGGGGCAGGGTTCGTTCCGAAAGCACGGCGCAGTCATTCGATAGACGTGATTTCGAATCGTACCCCGGTGCATCCTCCCACGTTTGGTCGTAAAGAGGGGATCCCGGCCGTAATCATCGGTTACCGCATTTCGATTCGTTTCGACATAGGCCTCGACGACATCCACTACAGTCGGCGAGAGGGCAATCGGCCGCTCCCCACTCACTCCATTCTTCAATTGCGTTCCTTCATCGGGTCGGTGAACCAGATCAATTCGGGCTTCCGCCGGATCGAAATCACCGACATCCAGCGAGTTTGCGGCCCCGAGTCGAATGCCCGTCTCCCAGAGAAGGGTGAAGATGGCGTGCTTGACCGAGGCGTAATGGAATTTCGAGAGGTGGGCTAAGATCTCTTGGGCGTTCTCGGCCTCAAGCGTCTCCTCACGCCGTTCCTGCTCCGAGTTGACGCGTGGAATCATCACCTTCTCGTAGAGGTCCGCAGGCACCGCCTCGACGGATGCCAACCATTTGAGGAACACCCGAAGCGTACTCATATGCTGATTCAGCGTGATTCGCTTCAGGTCTCCGTCTTCCTGCCGCCAGAGGCGGAATTCCTGGATGTCTCTCCCTGAGAGCGTGTTCAGATTCTCGATGCCGTTCTCCTCACACCACTGAATAAAGTGATTCGTTCGGTACTTGTGGGCCTGAACGGTCTGCTCCCTGTAGTCCGTGGACTTATGTTTCAGGTACAGCTCCTGGGCTTTTCGTGGCTCGATCGGTTCGAGGTCGTCGTTTTCCGTGCGCATTGTTCACACGGAATCCCTCTAGAAGGCCCCTCCCGCTCGGCGCGCGCGGTGAAGGGAAGGAACGCGTCTCGCGGTCGTTCCGCCCCGACCCACTCGTTTTCCGAACGGTTGTAAAGGGTCCGTTTTTGTGCCGTAGAGCGACTGTAACGCCAGTTTCGCTCTTTTTGGTGCCGTATAGACGGGGTTCTTTTTTCGAGAACCCAATCGTCTTTCGAACGGACCTCGCCTCCGTCTGGGATTCCGGAGAAGTGGAATTTGGCAGGCCAATCTCGAAGTGGTCACCGACGCCGTACGGGCGATGGCCGAGGACGGCTACGACGACCATTTCTGAGTCAGGGGACGCCGTCCTGCCAGTCGCTCCAGTTCTCGATGATGTCGTCGACCACTGTCGACCCGACCCGGTAGGCGTTTGTGATGCTCGGGATGAACCCGCCGGAATCCGCCTCGAGGCTCTCCATGACCGTCTGGTCGGGATGGGGCTGGTCGAAGTTCGACACGCTCCGGATCGAGAGATACCGGTCGAGGTGCCCGTGCTGTTTGACCGCCGTGGCGGTGGCGTAGTCCTCCATCTCCGTGGTCGCGTACGTCGACGCGCCGTACTCTTCGGCGATGTACTGCGCCTGATCGGATAACGTCGGCCCGTGCCAGTACTCCTCGCCGGAAACAGTGGTTCCGATGTCGATAAACGGGTCGCGATTGGCCGCTTCCTGGGGATACAGCTGGCGGTACTCTTGGGCGCGGTCGGAATCGGCCAGGTCGACGCCCTCGCTCAGGGTGACTACTCTGTCTACCAGATCCCCGTTCAGTTCGTAAACGTAATCGAAGGGGCGGCCGGGGTAGATCTGGAGTGCGAACTCCTGGTCGGGTCCCTCACCGCCGTCCAGGTCCTGGGGGTCGTCTTCCTGGGCCCACCGGTGTCCGAAGTCCCAGTTGGCTACGTAGTCGCTGACGAAGACGCTTCCCAGCGTTCCCACCTCCGGCGGCGTCCCGCTGATGCCGGCGCTGAGGAAGTAGGTGTCTTCGAAGTTGAACGCAGGTGAGGCCAGAATCGCCGCCACGGAGGGCCCACAGAAGCTGTGACCCATTCCCGTGAGTGTCGCGGCGACACCGTCCTCGTTGTAGAACACCGGGGCCCAGGCGCCCGGGACCTCCACTTGGTTCATGAGGTCGTACCCGTCGTACCACTGCTGAAACTCTCCGGGCGTATCCCCGGAGTACTCCCCCACCTCGAAGTGCGTAAAGACCAGTGCCTTCAGGTCGACCGGTCCGTCCGCTTCCTCGGTCGTCTGATCGGACTCTTCGGTTGTCTCGTCCGGTTCTTCGCTCGTCTGGGCGGCTGGTTCGTCCGAGGCACACCCCGCCAGGGACGTGCCGACTGCCGCCGCGCCAGTGGCTTTGAGATACTGTCGCCGTCCGAGCCCACGCTTGTCTTTTTCTGTCATCCACTGCCCGCCACCGAGGTAACGATCTTAAAGATTTTCTTGCATAGGGTACCACGATGGACGGCCCACGACGCCCCTTGGGTTCGCCCTGAACCGAAGGTGGAGGGGTGCCCTGCCGCTCTTCGGCGGACGGTGGGCTTCACCCATTATTTCACCATACTGGAAGGTTCTTTTCCGACGTGGCTCGCGAGAAAAAATCTTACTACTTAGGCGATGTAATCACGGTGGGCCTTGACTGTTAATTATCCTGAGGGGAAGTACTGAAACCGATTTCTGTAGGCTGCAGCCGGTTTCTGACAATTCCTGAGTAGATCTTTGTGAGTCTGCTGAATACATAGCGCGAGTTCAGTACCCCGCCGATATTACAAGCGGCCTCTGGATTTCGAATTGACGCGGTCATCGGGGCCCGGCACGACGCGGAGGGATATGGTCCCATACGGCGCTGGCAAAACATCGAGTAACTGAACGGGAAGGGCAACACCCATTTGCGAACCAATTACAAACATACCTATGGGATACTGGAACCGACTTCTGGTGGTCGATTTGACGAGCCGCTCGGTTGAGACGCGAGAACTCTCCGAGACGTTCGTCCGGCGGTATCTCGGGGGCGCGGGCTTTACAACCCGCCTGCTTTACGAGGCGGTCGGGCCCGAGGTCGATCCCCTCGATCCCGAGAACGTTCTGGCGATCGCGCCTGGGCTCCTCGTGGGGCCATCCGTCCCGACGGGCTCGAAGACGTCGTTTGGCTTCAAGTCGCCGTTGACTGGCGGCTACGGCAAATCCATCGTCGGTGCAAAGATGGGCGACCAACTGAAACGGGCCGGCTACGACGCAATGCTGATCAAAGGCGTTGCCAAGTCCCGGACGACACTCGTGATCGAGGACGAGGAGGTGCGGTTCGAGAGCGCAGCCGACCTCTGGGGGCTCGACACCTGGGAAACCGACGACGCGCTCAAAGAGCGATATGGCGAGCAGGTCCGCACGGCTGTTATTGGGCCGGCCGGCGAGAACCAGTCACGGATCTCCATGATCGAATGCGAGGACCGACAGGCCGGTCGGGGCGGTCCCGGTGGTGTCATGGGATCGAAGAACCTCAAAGCGATCGCGGTCAAGGGAACCAAAGACGTACCGGTCGCCCGACCCGACGAACTCGAGGAATTGAACCAGAAATGGCGGCTCGAAACCACCGGCCGGGGCGAGACAGAAGTCGAGGGGACCGGCTCCGCCACTGTCGACGTCGAGTTCGGCACAGGGGAAGCCTTCGATGTTAAGAACACCGTCCTCGGCATTTATCCGACCCGAAACTGGCAGTCGAGTTATTTCAAATCCGCGTACGATCGACTCGAGGACCCGGAGAACGATCGAGTGTCCCTCGACCCACGCTATTGGACCGAGAAGTACGTCAATACCAAACGACCGTGTCCATACTGCACGAAACCGTGCAGCCAGTACTTCGAGGCCGAGGACACCAAATACGGCGATATCGAGGTTGACGGCCCGGAATACGAAACCCAGTATGCCCTCGGTGGCAACGTCGGGATCGACGAGATCGAGGCCACGGCGAAAGCCAACGAGATCTGTGATCATTTGGGCCTTGACACTATCGACGCCGGCAACGCTATCGCGTGGGCGATGGAGGCCGCGGAACGCGGTCTTCTCGACGAAACGCACCTCGATTCGATCGAGGCGGATCTGGCATTCGGCAACGCGGACGCCGTTATCGAACTCCTCGAGAAGATAGGGAAGGGAGAGGGCGAACTCGCACAGCTCCTGATGGACGGCAATGCCCGGGCCGCACAGACTCTTGGCGCCGGCGAGGAGTTCGCCATCCACGTGAAAAACCAGGCGCCGGCGGGATTCGAAGCTCGGGGTATCAAGGGGATGGCCCTGGCCTATGGGGTTGCACCTCGTGGGGCAGACCATCTTTCATCCTGTCTGTACGCCTTGGAGATGGGTGGGGACTTCTGGAAATTCGAGGGGTACGATCGCCAGCGCATGGACGGAAAGGCCCTCGCCCTGAAAGCGATGGAAGATCTCATGATGGTATACGACATGACAGGGGTTTGCAAGTTCACCAGGGGGCTGACCCTCGCCGAAGGGGTTCGCGAACTGGTTAACGCGATGACGGGCTTTGACCTTTCGACGTCCGAATTGCTGACGGCGGGGGAGCGGACTTACAACCTCTCGAAAGGGTACAATCTTCGGGAGGGCTTTGACCGCTCAGACGACCGGCTCATCCCCAGATTTACCGAAGAAATCCCGAACGGACCGAGTGCCGGGGAATCCATCGACGAGGCAGCCTACGAGAAGGAACTAGACCGGTACTATACGGTTCGAGGCTGGGACAGCGCCGGTGTTCCCCTCGGTCAGACGCTCGAAGAACTGGATCTCGAGGAGATTATGGGTGCGATCGGCACCGCTCACGAACTCGTCGACTAAACGGAGGTGACGGACCAATGATTCCACCGATAGCTAACAAATTCGTCGCCGGGGAATCGGCCGGATCAGCTATCGACCACGTCAGGCAGTTGAACGGGTCGAACGTCAAGGGGATCATCAACCATCTCGGTGAGCATTATCCGGACACAGAGCAGGCTGCCGCGGATCGGGACGAATACTTCGATTTGATCGGCGCACTTGCGGACACAGCGGTGGAATCTGCGGTCTCGGTAAAACCGTCACAGATCGGTATGGAAATCGATGAGAAGGTTTTCCGGGAGAATCTCCAGGATATCGTTGCCCTCGGGGCTGAACGGGACGTGTTCGTCTGGGTTGATATGGAAGATCATACAACCGTTCAGGCCACCCTCGATGCCTATGTGGACTTCGCACGGGAGCACCCGGGAATGGTTGGCGTGTGCCTTCAGTCCAATCTCAAACGGACCAGAGAGGATCTTGAACGCGTCGGTGACGTGCCCGGCAAAATCCGGCTGGTAAAGGGCGCATACGACGAACCGTCGGAAATCGCTTATAGGGATAAAGCCCAGGTCAACAAGCGTTACCGTGCGGATCTCGAATATATGTTCCGGGAATTCGACGAATCTGCGGGTATCGCTGTTGGCTCACATGACATGGAAATGGTGGATTATGCCATCGATCTCGGCGGCGAGCACGTTCACGACTTCGAAACGCAGATGCTCATGGGCGTTCGGGGGGACAAACAAAAACAACTCGCCAGCCAGGGTATCGAGGTGTACCAGTATGTCCCCTACGGAAACAAATGGTTTTCCTACTTCTTCCGACGCGCCCGCGAGCGCAAAGAGAACATGTTGTTCGCCCTGAGAGCAGTACTCGAGTAGCCAGTATCGACCGGCTTACGCCTCCTCGAGGATTTGCTAATTGTCAACGATTACGCCATCGACCCCAGCGGCCCGCATCCGGTCTCCCGTTTCCCTGTTTGAAACAGTTCACGGGTTCACTACAAGCCCTCGTTCGTGACCTTCTCTGACCCGGTAAGGTCGACGAGTTCGTAGTGGGGATGGACGGCCGCTCCCCCAATCGATTTGGCTCCAGCCAACTCGGCCTCCCAATCAACAGCTAGCTCCGGTCCGATCAAGGATGCCGCCTTCGAACCGGGAATCGCCCGACTCCCAGACCACGGGATTCAGCCCCACATATCGCACCACCTCTTTGTCGGCGTCGAATCGGTCGATATCTCCAAGCTCGGCGTAGATCACCAGCGACGTGTAGTGACTGATTCCCGGAATCGTCATAAGCAACCGCGCCTCTCTCAATCCCTCGGCCCGCTCATCGATTCGTTTGTCGAGGTCGTCGATTTCCTCGGTTAGTGTCTCGATTACCGACAGATGCGAGGACAACAACCCATCCCACGGTGCCGGGAGTGATAGCCGTTCGAGGTACTCTTGGCCCCGCTGGGTGAGTGGCTTCACCTGGCGAGTGATGCCATTATCCAGGAGCACTGAGTGAATGGATCTTGTTGGCGTATTTCGTCCGTTCCTGCACCAGGTCAATGCGGCCCCGAACCAGTGAACGGCATTCCCTGATCTCGTCGGTTGGGACGTAGCTTTCGGGTACCGATTTTAACCACAGTAACCGAGACAACTCCTTGGCGTCGATCTTGTCGGTCTTCTTGTCGGTCTGAGCGATGGCTTTCAATTTCGGCGCCTGGCCCACTTTCACATCCAGATGCTCCGAGAGCATGTCATAGACGTAGTAGTAATTCGTGGTGGCTTGCAAAAGCGCCTCACCGCCAGCGTAGCGGTCCGCGATTGTTTCGAGGTCCTTATTCTTCAGACGAGTTTCCTCGATCAGTTCTCCGTCGGTATTGCGAACGGCCACCTGGGCCTCTCGTTTGTGAAGATCTATACCTAGGAACATCGTATTCTCACTCCGGGGCACCGGTGCGGCAGAAGAGTCTCAGGTATCCGGGGTTTCCCGGCTGGCATCCTCCGTGGCAGCCGGTCTGTGACGCCCCACTCTCGGCTTCCTTCGCACCTGGACCAGTCAGCAGCGCGCGGTTTGAACCGCCGAATACAGCTCGGTCTCTTGTGCCCCGTGCTTGGCCTTTCACCCTGCTATGGGAGCAGATTTTCCCATCGAGTCAGCAGTGAACTCTACGCCAGCAATCTCAAACCCCGCCCCGCCAGTCTCGCTGTTGGAGACGGCGATATCCCTCCCGTGGCCCTTGGCAATCTCCTGCACGATGTTCAACCCGGAGCCGGTGCTCTCATTTGCGGTCGAATAATCAACGGTGAACACCCCGTCACACCTATCTGGGGGAATACCGGGTCCGTCAGCGGGCACGAAGAACCCATCGCCGATATCTCCCACCGTTACAGGTACGACGGGATCGCGGGGGCATTCCTTTTCGAAGTAACTACCTTTGGGAAACTGGCGCATCCGATCTCTTGCCGGCGATGTTCCTGGCCGGTCTCGTATACCCGGCGCACTTCGGCGGGGCTGGCGGGGCATTCGGTGGATTCCTCGAAGAACGAACGGACGGCGAATGGGCTGAAGAGAGCAGGTAGCGAGCAGCGGACAACAGCCGAAGGAGGAACGCATTCTGAGACCGGATCGAGACGGCATGCCCCATAGTCGTCGAACCGGGACAAGACGGTGATGGAGACCGACAGGCTGTTCGGTTTGAAACCACACCAGACGGGTCTAGAAGCGCTTTTCATTGACCGGTCAAACCAGGACGTAGTGGCAGACGCTGAGCGAAAAGGAATCGACATGACGACGGGGGCCATCGGGCCCAAAATCACCTCCTTGGCCTGGCCGCTCGTGCTCGGCAACCTCTTACAGACCGCCTACAACCTCGCGGACATGTTCTGGGTCGGCCGGGTGAGTGGCGAGGCCGTCGCCGCAGTCTCCCTGATGTTTCCGCTCTCTTGGATGTTCGTCTCGACGGCAATGGGCATTACCGCGGCCACCATCGCCCTTGTCTCTCAGCACGTCGGAGCCGGCGAACGGCGAAAGGCCGACCGGGTAGTCGGGCAAACCATCCTCCTCGCCCTGACTGTCGCCGTCGTCCTCGCAACCGGCGGCTGGTTGGTCAGACACGGGCTCCTAGCCTCGATGGGGGCCGAGGGACGCGTCTTCACCGACGCGCTCGCGTACATCGAGGTAATCTTCATCTCGCTCCCGTTCACCTTCCTCTTTTTCGCGTTCCGGTCGGCGCTACAAGGTGCCGGTGACACCAGGACGGCGATGTGGCTCGTCTTCGTCTCGGCGGGGATGAACGTCGTCATCGATCCCTTCTTGATCCTCGGCTGGGGACCGTTCCTGCCGATGGGGACGCGGGGCGCCGCCTGGGCGACCCTGGCCTCTCGCGCGTTCGCGACCGCTGTCGCCGTCGGAATCCTCCTCCGAGGCGGCTACGGTGTCCGATTGCACCTCTCCGACTTATGGCCCGTGAAAGAAGATCTCACCCGCCTCGTCAGAATCGGCTATCCGGCGACCCTGGACGGGTGGGCGCGCAGTTCCGCGGCGGTCGTCATGGCCTCGTTCGTGACCCCGTTCGGCACGGCTGCCATCGCCGCGTACGGAATCGGCCTCAGAATGATGTCGGTCACGTGGTCCGTCGCTGGCGCGGTCGGGCAGGCGACGGCGACGGGCGTCGGGCAAAATTTGGGCGCGAACACGCCGGACCGGGCAAGCCGCGTGACCTGGATCGCCACCGGCGGTACCATGGCGTTTCTCGGCGCCGCGGCGGTGATCGGATTAGCTTTCCCGGAACCGCTCTACCGCATCTTCATCGACGATCCGGCCATCGTCACCGAAGGCAAGATGTTCATGTACGTCATCGCGCCCGTCTGGGCATTCTTCGGCGGCACCATGGTCATCCAGGGGGCGTTCCGGGGAGCGGGACAGACTGGAGTGGCAATGGGGCTCTCGCTGCTCTCACGGTGGGTTTTCCGGGTCCCCGTTGCGCTGGGGGTCGCCTTCTCGGCGACGGTAGCCGTCCCTTGGATCGACGCAATGGCGACACTCGGGTTCGGAATCGGCGTCGTCGGGGTCTGGATCGGCTTCGCCTTCGGCGGACTCGCCGCGTTCGTCGTCGCAGTCCTCTGGTTCAAACGCGGTAACTGGACCGAGGGGATTCTCGAGACGGGTAAAGATCCGCCCGTCTCGGACGCGACGGCAGACGCGACCGAGTAAAAAAAAAACGCCAGCCGACCAATCGATTATTGTCAATAAAATCAGTGTTGGGGAAGATTTAGTTGATTTGTCCAGCTACACGTTCTCTAGATACCCTCGCCGCTGTTCCAACTTTACCTCATCAGGTCGCTTGTCATCGTGTGTATCCAGCACATCCCGACTCACGTTCATCCAATCGCCCACAACCTCAGCAGGCACATTTTGAGTAAGGAAGTGCGTGATACTCCCCCGCCTATTGGAATGCGGACTCACAGCCTCGGGACATTTCTTCTTTTGGTCACCCATACAGTCCGGTCATGGTTTGTTACGAAAGCATGGTGCAGTCACCCGATAAAGTTATCTCCGAAACGAAGATCGAGTTATTCGCCCGTAAAAACGTGTTTTTCAGTCGATTTTTTGCGAATTTAATTTTCACAACTCATACGAACTCCGTATGCGGGTCGCCACCTTCTGGAATCTTTGTTCGGGAAAGTACTGGGTACTAATGAATATTGGACATTAGTTTCAAGCTCATTGGTTGATGTGTATGAGATACTTTTTCCAATTCGGATAATTTGATAAGTTGGCCGTGATGTATTTGGAGCATCTATGCATCAAGCTTCCCAACGTTGGCAAACTCGAAAGTGAGTATTTCTATCGGTAGCGGACGTTATTCGATTGGTTTGAGCTTATTTGAATCGTGCTACGGACTATGAGAAATGAAACAACCTCGCAGTGGCACATAGTCTGACGATTGCCTCAACCACAGTATCGATCTGCTATTTACTGACGGTAAGGGGGGTTCCAACCGAAGCACGTTCGGATTCGACATCGTGTAGGCCGTGATGATATTGTGCTCGTTAAGAAGGAGAGAAGCGAATATCGCGCTCGGATATTCCTCACTCATGCTTTTGCCAACACGGAGTTCATAGAACATTAACCCAAGCATCAGGCCTTTGCCACGGACTTCTGCGAGCATCTTATGCTCCGTAACCACTAACTTGAGTTCAAAAGGAAATACGCTCCCAGTTCGTCTGCCTCGTCTGGCAGTTCATCGTCGCGCAGAACTTCCAACGTCTTCAGACCTGCTGCACAGCCCCATATGTTGGTAAACGTCGAAGCGTGTAGCATCGCCTTATCGGGAGTACCATATCCTGCTTGCCAGACTTCGTCTGTTGCGATGTACGCACCTATCGGAATTGTCCCACCAAGGAGGTTTCTCCCAATCGTCATGATATCTGGTTCGGCGCCGTCGTGATCGTATGTCCAGAGTTCCCCAGATCGACCGAGACCGGTCTGGATCTCATCGGCAATGAACAGTGTATTTTCCCGCTCGCAGATGTGCTCTCCCTCTTTCAGGTAGCCTTCTGGCGGAACATGAATGCCAGCTTCAACCTGAACCGGTTCGACGATGAATACCGCGTACTCATCGCTACTCAATCGCTCACGAAGCGCCGTTGTGTCTCCAAACGGCACGGAGTTGAACCCAGGGACGAGCGGTGCGAATGGATCCCTCAAATCGGCTTTGCCTGTTGCTGAGACCGCTCCGAAAGTCGTTCCGAGATAGCCGGTATCGGTTGTGAGAATCTTCTCTTTTCCCGTACTGAATCGGGCCAACTTCAACGCCCCGTCAACAGCCTCAGAGCCGCTGGAACTGATGAACACTTGCTGTAGTTCGCCAGGAGTCACGGCCGCTACTGATACAGCGAGTGCTGAGGCCACGGCGGGAATCGAGACTTGCAAGAAATTGGGCATTTCTTGAACCTGTTGGAGCGCCTCATCGATAGCAGGATGGTTATGGCCGAGATTGAGTGAACCGTAGCCACCCAAGAAATCGTGGTACGCCTACCCCTCCATATCTTGTACCGTCGTCCCATGGGCGGTGACGAAGGTTTTCTCGAGGCCGAGCGTCGACAGCATCGACGCGAATTCGGGATTGATGTTTCGTTCGAACCGGGCCAATTTTTGGTTCTCTGACGCCTGAATCGCGTCCGTTAAGGGTGTGATTTCCGAGCTCATTACCTTATACTAACAGTTTATACCACCTAATAACAAGATGCACGAGGATGCGGGCCTTGATTCACTGAGACAGGGTGAGTACTCCTCTCACGGATAACTCCCGACCGTGAGGCGAAACCCGTATAGAATAGTAATTGTGGATTAGTTGCTGCATTCTCATCTTGCATTCAGCAAGCGGCGATTGTACAAATACAGATAATTACCAAAACCAGGCTGCTGAAATTAGCGCACACAGTCGGCTTAATGCCCGATTTCATTCTTCGCTGAACCGACCGCTCAGTACGCGTGCAAATTCACCGTCATTCCAAGCTAGCAACAGTCATTTTCATCGGGATTCCAGTCACACGCATCGCCCGTCGTGAGATTGTTCTCGTCGATGTATACGGAGAGACAGGCGTGGTTACAAAAGTACTCGGGGGACCCACAGTCATCGGTACAATCACGGACACAGATGGGGTCGTGGTCGAAGATACGAGAACCACAGTACGCACACGCCTCGTCAGCGTCAGGGGTTGTGACGGTTATAGACATACCCGCGATTAGGAATTTGCCACGGAAAATAGTTCCTCGGGAAGCGATGAGTAGTTCATCTGTATTGAGCGATCTTTCCCCGATAGTGGGGCTGACCCCAGTGCAAAACTCGCTCTATTCACGACGGATCAATTGTACCCATCTAATGGCACCCAAACCACGAGATGGATCGGGACCATCAATTCAGCATGTTCTGCCTTGTTCCCCTCTTACCCAATTCGGGATTTTGTTTTCTGCATCAGGCCATTTTCTAACCGATTTGGGGAGCCCAATTTTTTGGAACCACCAGTGTTTACTTTCTCTTAGCCAGGAGCAGTAAACACACGATGGTGCATGACGAAATCCTTCTCCCGATCGATGGGAGTAACGATCTAAATTGTCGTTTTAGTGGATGCTGTCTATAGAACGACGAAGATACCGGTAAACTGGGAACAAATGATCTTCAAGACGCTCAACCATACCACCGGAAGTTGCATACATTAATACTGGTAGGTCCAAATTATCGGTCGCTTTGATCACTTGATCGGGCGTACTGCCGAAGATCCATTGACTGAGACGCCTGTCTCTGGAGGCCCCGATTACCAATATACCACCCATTTCCGAGGCAGCCTCTACTAAACCGTTCGCGACCGACGGTGCCTCGACACTCCGTACTTCCACGTCCACTCCATCCAATTGGCTGATGGTTTCACCCGGATCTTCTTCCGTTTCCGATCCTATCGATCTCACTGATACGACCTGTATTGCCGCCCCCTGTTCGGCCAATGCGCGGACGGTCGATAACGAACCGATGTGGTGAGGACCGCCTCCTGCGCCAACTATCACATTTTCAATAACCGGGTCCCCCCGATCCCCAAACCCGGAGGCAAATATGACATCACAGGGTGCCTTGAACTCGACTGCCTGGGTTAGTTCTGGCCGTTCTTCGGGATATCCCATCATAACGAGATCGGCTTCGTCCTCTCTGGCAGTCTGCACGATGTCGAACGCGATGTCTCGTGATGTGTGCCCCTCAACGGAATAGGCCACGTCTAGCTCTTGCCCCTCAAGCGTGGATTCGATTCGTCTCGCTCGAGATGCTGCGGTGTCCGTGACCATTTCGTGCGGCGTCTGATCCTGAATCTCTGTCACGTTGAGCACCTGTACGAACGGCTCCTTGTCCCTGCCTTGAGCCAGTGTTTTAGCAAGACGCACGTATTGAGGGGCTCTGTCGGGACGGGCTACCGAGACGAGCACTCTGAACGTCTCATCTTTGGTCGACACTGAGGCTTCAGCTGATTCGGGGAGTTCGCTCATTGGCTCCGGTTTCTCAGTTCCTTCTGAGGCCGTATCAGGTGTCGCGGGGACAACTTTTTGGTATAGCTCCGCCATTTCGGGCTGTCCTCCCCACAGTAGATAGGCGACCACAAGAAGTGTAATCAGCACGACCCCAGTACCCACACCCTTTGGTGGCAAGTTGTAAATCAACGCCAGGTTTGCAATGATTCCCAAAATCGGCAGGAGGGGAACACCTGGCACTCTGAACCCGCGTTCGATGTCCGGAAATTTCCGACGATGGACGATTAACGCTACGTTAACGACTGCGAGGGGAAGGAGGAGATTGAGCGTCGCGAATCCAGTTAATGCCGTCAAACCCAAATTCAGTCCGAAGGGCGCCCCTTCAGTCGGGAAGAGTGCGATGAAGAACACGATCATCGCCACGATTGTCGCCGTGACCGTGGTAACGCTCCAAAATGGCGTTCCGTATTTCGGATGAATGCGAGTAAACGGTCGGGGGGCCTGCCCCCGCTGTCCCATCAATGATCCGATGCCGGATGCTGCTAATATCGAAGCATTCGAAGCTGACACCATCGAAAAGACCGCTCCAGCCACAATTAGGGTCCGCCCCAACGGTCCGAGGAATCCCTCTGCTACCAACCCCAACGCCGTTTCGCCCTCTTCAGCAACAACCGCCGGGGGAACCGTGGAATTTGTCATAGCTACAATTACCAGTGCATAAAGAATCGTCACGGTCACGATACTCGCAGCGATGGCTCGGGGAACGGTCTTTCGTGGTTCAATGATTTCACCCGCGCTCGCGGCAATAGCCGAGAATCCGAAAAACGTAATGAAGGCCAACGCGGCGACCGTGATGATGCCAACAGCATCGGCCTGGAATTGGGCGGTGAAGTTTGCAGTGGCCGTCGCAGGTCCCCTGAAGGCAAAGGCACCAGCAATAAAGGCCAAGAGGACCGCTACTTTTGCTCCAGTAACCATCAATTGGAACGTGCCCGATTCTTCAGTTCCACGAGCGTTCAATACGCCCAAAAGCACCGCCGCGAGTATTCCAACACTCCCGTGGGGGAGCCAATGCAACGACTCAGGGATGATAAATCGGACGAACCATTCATCCATTGTTGCCAAGTAGAAGGCCGTTGTTCCGGTGTATCCGAGAAAGAGCGAGCCCCCAACGCTGTAGGTAAGCAAGCGACGGTCTTCGAACGTTCGTGAATTGAACAGGTAACCTCCGCCGTTTTGGGAGTAAATGGATGCAAATTCTGAATAGCTTGCTGCCGTGATTCCGGCGACGACAGCCGCGATAACGAATCCGATCACGGCACTCGACCCGATCATCGCCACTGCGGCTCCAGAAAGCGAGAAAATCCCTGCGGCGATCATTGTTCCAAGGCCGATAGCGTAAGCGACCTTGAAGTCAAGGGTCCGAGTGTGCTCTACCATTGGTTTCGCTATAAGTCAAAGAGACGTTGAGAGAACAGGTACATATAAATTTTCAAATAACGCGTGCTGAAATCGTGGCGATTAATGAGCACGCTTCGAGGCATTTTGTTCAGAAAATCTGAGATGTCTCGGTGACTTTTCCAACTGCCGTGACTAACGGTTCTGTTTTTGTTTTCTCGTCTTTTTGCTCGTTTTACCTTGGCTGGGTTACCATTTTCTCCTATTGGGAAATGTCAAATCTCCGTATCCTCATTTTCATGGAAATACCAACGCGAAAGATTTGTGCTGTTTCGGTTTTACTTAGCACGGATTTATTGACGGCCAGCTAATAAATTCAGATCCGCGTGCTGAATATAGAGGATGTAGTCAGCAGGAGGTGATCGGCAAGTTTGAGGGCTCGGTGTCAATTCACAATTGGTAGTTCAATCACAAATACACTTCCCTCAGGATCGTTATCTTCAATCCAGATTTGGCCACCGTATTGATCAACAAGCGAGCCATTCCAAACATGTAACTAGTAAGCAAGTCAAAGGTTAACATATGTCCGGGGACGAAACCGACACCAAAGCGATCGTGAAGGAGTACCTGAAGGCGTTCAACGAGCAGGACTACGAGGCCCTCAAAAAAAGGGCGGCCGAGGATATGGTCGAGCACGGAACAGAGGAAGTTCTAGAAGGTATCGACGAGGTGGTCGAGTATCTACAATCCTACTACGAGATGTTCCCAGATTACGCCGGGCAGATGGACGCCATTATGGCCGAGGACGACCTCGTGACTATCAGGTACACGGCCCAGGGAACCCACACCGGGTCGTACAAAGACATCGATCCGACCGGGCAGTACGTGGAGTGGCCTGGGATGGCCATGTATCGAATCGAAGACGACCAGATCGCCGAGGTCTGGGTCGAAGAGGACAGGCTCTCACTTGTCGAGGAACTCAAGAACTTTGACATTTCCGATTATTACTTCGAACTGGGTGGGTGACAGTGTCATTTCGGGATTACAGGTTTTTCAGGGACACACCCTTCGATACACAAACAGAAAGATCGGTTATTTCCTGAATATATGAAAGTAGGTGGCTCGTAAAAGCGTCTCGTCTCCTGAGCTAATGGGGAATTGATGTTTGAGAGCTGAGAACCGACGGGAAATCGAATCACCATCGCGCTCCCCACCTGACTGACTTCGTTCCTCTTTTCGGCCAGCACTCTTTGAGCGGTTCGAGAGAAATCAACTGTGAGTCAGTTTGTTGTGGTAACCAAATGAGCGATATGCGCCTTCTATTCAGCACGGGGATCTGGTGCCTATTCAGATAGTAATCAAAACAGGCTGGAAGATACAGACCTTCTATTCTGCAAGAGTGTAACCAGTACTCTCAATGGTTTAGCGACGATTGAGGTCCATCGTCACGATAATATCATGCGGTACGTTTACCTCGAAACGGAGCGTCCCTGGAGTGATAAATAACAAGTTTGATATGTCACAAGCCGAGCCCGCTACCATGATGCAGACTGTCGAGTTTGGTTTCCCCATGAAGATTATGTTGCCCAAGCTCCGCTATGTATGGATTCTCATCGATAATTCTGAAGCGAATTGTGTCTTCGGCCGTCTCCATTCGGTCGATTAGTTCGGGCCTGGTCCCGAATGACTGCAGATTATCAGTGACCGTTTTGTGCAGCTGACAGAAGACGACCGTTACCAGGGTCATCATACATACATAAATACTAATGGGATCGCGAAAACATTCAATGTAGAATGAAACAACCGTGGTCCGGCCTGATTACCGAACCGGCGGTGTTTTTGGTGGGTCTGATGATCTTGTCGATGGTCGCGGTAGGCGGGGTAGGGGCACAAGAAACAGCGTTTCCGAACGATATTACAATTGAAACCGTAAACAGTGAGGACGCGGGCCAAGTGAACGATGTCGATCTTGGGGGGCCGCGTGAATTTGATGTTACTGTCGGTGGTGTTGAAGAATTCGGGGAACGGTACAGCTGGACTATATTCATTGATGGTGAACGTAACAGTGAAAAGATTGCAGATGATTCGACAATCACGGTTCGTTTCCAACCTGAAGAATTACAAGAATTTGAGGAAGGTTCCGAACATACCGTGGAAATTCGATTGAGTCAACGGGAGAAATCTGTCGCTGCGGAAACGACAGTCCGCTTCCAAAATATTGATGACGGAAGTGGTGAACAGTCCGTGAATCTCCCTGACTCCATTTCAATTGAAACAGTAAACGGACAGGACGCAGGACAAGTGAACAATGTTGAACTTGTCGAAGGTGGTGAGTTTGAAGCGACAATGGGTGGCGTAGAGACATTTGAGGACGGGTACACTTGGAAAGTCTTGATCGATGGAGAAGTCACTCGCGAGACGGAAGCAGTGGATCCGACTGTCCGAATCCTTCTGGACGAGACTATAGAAGAACTAGAAGAGGGGGACACGCACATGCTAGAGATCCAGTTGACTTATCGCGATCAGTCTGTTGCGGCGGACACGCAAGTTCAATTCACCAATCTTGCGGAAGTGAAAAGTGGGAGAGAGGAGTTTGTCACTTCCGAGATGATCGCATTGCAGAGAACACAAGGGGTGCCGGCAGGCGTTCCAGCGGAACCGAAACCAACCCAAAAGGTCACGTTGAACGGTGAATTTGAAGATGGTGTCGAACGGACTAACGTAGAATTATCCGCTAAACTGTTTGGTGAGGGGCGGTTGCCATCTGGGATGGAAGTCACATCGGTTTCTGCAACATCGTCGGCCTGGGAAGTCGATGCAACACCGACCGACGACGGATTCGACTTGCAGATAGCGGGAGACGGCGGGCCTGAATCGGGCGAAATACAGTTAACGATTAATTTTGACGCAACTGGTGTGTACGAAGAAGGGAATGACGTGAACCGAGATATACAGTATTTGATCGAGGACTCGGAAGGAGAAGCAGCAGGGTACATCGATACGTACCTTTGGGAAGTCCCGTTTTACGTTGTTGTCGAGAACCCACAAGGTGAACGACTTACACCGAACACTGAACGTGACAACTGGAAAGATTACTACACTAGGCGTTCGCCTCCGTTTGGCCCTGATATCGACGTGTTTGTCGGCGACGGAAAGCAAGTCACCACCAGCAGATCTCCACCAACTGAAGATGGAGTCTGGACAATGGGTCACCGAACGAATCATTATCTCCGTGTTACCGTCGACGGCTACGCTGATCCTGTAATCCCGTTGGAGGAAATCGACCCAAATAACCACCTCAATTCGGAGAATCCTTACGTTGTCGAACTGTCGGAGGGTGGCGAAGTAGCGGTTACTCTCTCCGATCAAGACGGAGAACCGCTCCCTGATGGATCCCTCGAAGTCACCGACACGAATGACATCAAGTATAATCTACGAGCAGACGATGACGGAGTCGTCAGAGCTCACCTTGCACAAGGGGAGTACACCGGGACGGCATTCGCATACACGGCATTGCCGGAAACCGACATTCAGTTATCAGTGACGGAAGGTGAGCGAACGGAAGCCGGATACAGCCTTGTTGCGCCGGAAGTCGTCTCGGCGGACGTAGAACACATAGGTGGGACGGAACCCGAGATGGATTCGATTAGCGTCGATTCGATTTACTATGAAGGAGCGATGATTATCAGCCTTAAACCTGAGGGGGCTGATCCGATTAGTCGCGACCAAGTTGATGATTTCGGAGTAGATAAAGAACTACACGACATTTCGGAATTGGGTGTTGATGATACCACGGAGTTCCGCATCACACTCGAACTTGATTCCTTCGAGCCGAATAGTCTCTTGTGGGCTGCCAGGGACGCCAATTGGGAAGTCGTTGAGAGTGGAGAAGAGACAACTGTCGTTGAGATAGAGACGAAAGCCACGGAAATTCAGAAAATCGACGAGATACGCGCCGGGTTCGGCGATGCAGATAGCACCAATTGGCCCAGCGAGGAGCAGGACGTGGCCGACGAAGCGTACGATTCGGTTGTGGAATTTTGGTTGTGGGATACTGATCAATTGAGTATAGCCGCCGATTATTTGAGAGGAATGAGTGTGACGACAAATGCACAAGTCTTCAGCCTTCCCGAAATGGAGGAAGGTGAACTCTCAATATACATGGCCGCACCTGGTCGAACCGTTGACGGAACCGACCACTCCGGGTATTACCAGGCCTATCTTCCAGACGAACTTCTCGAAGAGTGGAATGTTGAAGACCCAGAAACCGAGCTTCAAGTGACCTGGGCTGGCGAAGAAGAGGAGTTCGATGTCCAAACAGTCGAAGAAGGGGTCTATCTTGAGATCCAACCCGTTCATTATTCGGATGGTCAGATGAGTGTGAAGTCCCTGACCTACGAGCCCGACATGGGTTCTTCAGGAGGGTTGCTGGGGACGCTTCCATGGTATGTTTTGGGTGTTGTGGTGTTGGTTGTTGTGATCGTCATTGGCGGTGTAATCTTATTGGACAAAGGATAGGTTGCTATGGAAATCGTTTGCCCGCACGATAGATAGGCAAAAGGAAAACTCATGCGCAATTTACGCTATCCGTCCATCAATCCCCCATTTTCGTAATATAATACTCAAATCATTCCCAAAATTCGAGATCTCACTTTTTGTTGAATATGCGTCTTCTATTCAGCACTCATCTATTGGTAACACAGGAGTAGGTTCAGCTCACGGTGCTGAATATACACAATGAGTTCAGCATGGTTCTATTCACAAAATCCGGGTCGGTTCGGACTTCTGAGATGAATGGTAAACCCGCAATGGCTGACAGCAATCTCCCGCTGGGCTCCAATCACAAAGATTGACATCCTCCCCGCCCTGAAGGGTGAGGCTTGCGCTTGAAAATCACGTCACCGGCCATTTCCCGCAGACTGTCCGACTGCAAGGTAAATCGTTCCTGCCAGCAGTTACTCCAGAGTAGTGGCAGACACCCGTAGTGAAACCATATAATACGTGAATATTTGAGTCGTCCCGGTATCGCTGTATCGACTCGTCCGTAAAGTACCGAACCAACTTTCTCATCGGTATTCGAAGCTAGGGTATGCAGCGAGACCGCGTCGAGCCACAGGTAACGGATCTCCCAGGCGATCGGGGGCAGGATGTCGTCGAGTACCACCACGTCCATGCAGCGCCGAGCACCTACGTCTACGAGTTCGTCTGGGATCACTCCGAACCCGCGATCGGACCGTTCTGTACCGACGTCGACGGCAACGTGGTGATGGACTTTACCGCCCACGTCGGTTCGATGCCACTCGGTTACAACAACCCAAAGATTCTCGACCCACTTGCGGAGTTCGATCTGGTTGATCCGCTGAAAATCGCCGGACAGGACTTTTATCTTCCCGCCGCTGAGGTGCTCGAAGACGCGGCCCTCCCCGGCCCGGCGGACCTGATGGACCGGCTGACCGACATCTCCAGCCAGTACGAGATGGATACCGTCTTTCTCTCGAACACCGGTGCGGAGGCCGTCGAGAACGCACTGAAGATCAGCTTCGATCACACTCATGGGAAGTATACCATCACCTTCGAGGGCGGCTTCCACGGGCGAACACTCGGCACGCTTTCCCTGAACCGTTCGAAGGAGATCTACCGCAGACAGTTCCCCGAGATTTCGGGGGTGGAGGACATGCCATTCTGTACCAATGCCTCCTGTACCTCCGAGAGCTGTGAGTGTGGCTTTTTCTTCGACGATACGTCCTCCCTCCGAAAGATGCTCGTCGAGAAATCGGCCTACGTAAACAGCGACGAAGTCGCCGCACTGGTGATAGAACCGATTCAGGGCGAAGGTGGGTACCGCTTCCCGAGCGAGGCATTCATGCAGGAAATCGCGGATATCTGTGATGAAACAGGGATCCCGCTCGTCGTGGACGAGGTCCAGTCAGGGATAGGCCGGACCGGCGAGTGGTGGGCCTCGGATCACTACCCCATCGAACCGGACGTCATTGCGACCGCAAAGTCGGCCCGGGTCGGCGCGACCATCTCCCGCGAAGAGGTGTTCCCCGACGAGGAGAGCCGACTCTCTTCGACCTGGGGTGCCGGCGATATTCTGTCTTCTGCGCAGGCCGTGTTCACGATCGACGCCATCGAGGAGTTCAACCTCCTCGACAACGGGACTGCCCGGGGCCGGCAGATGAAGGAGGAACTGGCCGACGCGGAGCTCCCCGGTGTCACTGATGTTCGGGGAATCGGATTGATGCTCGCAGTCGAATTCGAGAGCACGGAGCTCCGGGATGCAGTGCAGGAAGCGGCATTTTCACGGGGCTTTCTGATTATGGGGTGTGGAACCCGGACGATCCGGATGCTTCCGCCACTGGACGTAACGGAGCGGGAGATCACACTCGGCGCGGAGCTATTGACCGAAAGCGTCGCTGCAGTAAAGTAAAACACTAGTGACCAGTCACTGAGGCACAATTTGTCTGCGTGTGCACATGAGTCCGGTCCTAGATTCAGTTAGGCCTCCTCGAAACACCGCAATGGCCATTTTACCGAGGACCGGGATGTGGCCCTTGTTTTCACCGAGTAACTTTCCTCGGTTCCAAACCCTGCCCCACAATTTTGCTCTGGAAAACTCGCCCGGACCTGTCATCCACTACTTGACCCGCATTTCGGCTGCCGCTGCCGATTTCACTTTCACCGTGCATGGGATACAATTATGGGCCCCTCGCACCTTATCACGTGTAGAGGGCCCCTGGTCCTCGTGTCACACCTCTCCGTTCCCGATTTGAAGGTATGTCAAGTCAAACTTCACGCGTTGGACGATGTCCGCACTGTACCGAATCTCTCGGCCAACACGACGTGCTGATCAGTTACGAACGCGGCGGCAGCACCGAATACTACGCAGAGTGTCCGACCTGTGAGGCTGTTGTCCGCCCGGAACAGTCGTGACCGGATTTCCAACCGTGTCGGACTTGTGACCGGAAATCCCGAACAGGAATGACCCCGAGTTCGATGGCTCGTTCGATGATTTCTCTGCTTTCAGCCTCGTCGAGGACCCAGTCGCGCCAATCACTCGACCCGAAACTCATACAACCCAATCCGATTCGGCTCACCTGGAGGCCCGTGGTACCGAGTGTCGTATATTCCATGCATTGAGGTGGGTGGGGCAGGGCCCTACCTATTTGAGCCGGGGGCAGTTCGGGGTCCGAGGTGTAACAATCGGCAGTGCTCCTCGGGCAGGCGACAGTTTATTCGTCCCCATCCCGTCATGCATATAATGAGCGACTCCCATCCCCCGAAACGAACAGACGAGGGATCGACTGATGACTCGGGCTCCGGTTCGGATGGATCGGCTGTCGCCCTGCATTTTGCCAGGCGATTCGTGCCCTTCGGCGTTCTGTTGCTCTTTGCGTACTTCACTCGACCACTCTGGCATGGGTACGTCTATGGAATGCTGTTTTCACCAGGGATGGCCGTCCTGGGAGGTGGGACGGTACTTGCGGCGGTCATCCTCTGGTTCATGCCGCCCCTGTCGGAGAAAGAGACACCATCTCGGGCCGCCAATCGCGGTTCTGATACTCCTCAATCGGTATTCGAGGTGATTTTCGAGTCCGAGGGCGCCGGAAACCGAAAGGTTCGATTGTTACTTGGCATCGTCGGGGTATTGTTCGTGTTGTCGATTCTTGTCGGGATTCCGTCCGGACTCCTTGAACAACGAACGTTGGCCGAACAGACGATGGTCGAGGCAGATGAGGTCGCGGAATTCCCACAGGCGAACCCGGCGAACCCACGGGTGGTCCCTCGACAGGTGGCAGATATTACGACTCGCGGCTCGGTTTCGTATCGCCAACACCGGCTTGGGCCGAGTGACATTGCCAGGATGGAGAATGGGGCGTTGGCCTGGTCCTATGCGATTCAACCGGATGGCTTTCGGAATATGCTGATCGAGCACCAACGGGGTGTACTCGTCACCGACATGACTCGAATGGATGATCGTCAGATTCAGGTCTACGAGGAAGACTTCAAATTCGGCGAAGGGATGTTGCTCCATCGCTCGGCCGACTGGAACCTCAAGAAGACTGATTACATTGCCAAATACGACGACAGGCCGGTCGAATTCAGCCACGACGGGGACCCGTACATGTACTACCCGAAAACGGGACACGATTGGCATCTGGCCCCCTTCCCGCATACCACACCGAAATGGATCGGCGGGGCACTCGTCCATCCTGACGGGAAGATCGAACATTTGAGCCCCGCGGAGGCCCAGGCACATCCGGTGCTGGAGGGCCAACGGCTCTATCCGGTTACAGTTACCAGAGCTGAGATGGGCTCACTTGGGTTCAGAAACGGGATCATCAACCAATTCTCGATCGTTGGCGCTCACGAGGGTGAGGTCGAGATGGCTCGTCTTCCCTCGGGCGTGGACAACGCCCAGCCGTTCGTGATCGATCTGGAAGGAGAACGAATCTCCTACGTAACCGCACTCGAGCCGTATGGTGAGGACACCAGAGGGCTCGATGAGGTGTGGTTTGTCGACGCGGAAACAGGCGAGTACACGTTCTTCGGGACCGACGCCGAGACGTTGACCGGCCCGGAACGCGCCATGGGAATCGCCCGCTCGTCGGATTCGCGAACGAACTGGGGACAGAACTTCGTCGTCACTGAACCGGTTCCAGTAACGATCGACGGCGAACTGTGGTGGCATATCAAAGTTTCACCGACCGACTTCACTGATGTCACGCGGAACGTGTTCGTCAACGCTGATACCAGTCGCACCCTCGAGATCCGGGATGATGCTGCAGTTCGGTCGTTCATCAACGGAACGGTGTCAGATGACGATCTGCAACCCGTCGACGAGGAAGAGGAGGACAAAGACGTCATCTATTACGTCCTCATTACTGACGAGGAGGGGAACGTGGTCGAACGGATTCCAGTCGAACGCGGCCAGAATACACAGATTGTCGACCCCGCAGCCGAGGAGGCCCAGGGGAACGAGACGACGGTTACCGGCTAAGGTAATTCACAAACCTGAAGCCTGCATGCTCCCTATTGGGCGCCACGAACGACGTGGCCATATTTGAGGACGGCCACGAATATCGCACCCCCGACCGCATTGCCAATTGTTGCCAGTATCTGGAAGGCTAGATAATCCGCGAGCGTTATTGCTGGCGACATGAACAACCCGAAAAGAACCTCAACGTTCCCGGCGATCGAGTGTGGGAGATGGAGGATGCCGATCGTGGCGGCGACGATCCAGATGATGACGATTCGACTCATCGTTTCCTGGGCGGCGGTGATCAGCCAGGCCATAAGCCCCATCAACCAGCCAGCGAAGATGCCGGCAATGAACAGCCAGGACAGGTCGTGACTGACGAGTTTGTAGGCGATCGTTTCGAACGCTTCCGGAGAAACTACACCCAACCCTGGCATCAGGAGGACGGCAAGGAAGGTAAAAACGGCTCCGCCCACCAGGTTACCGGCGTACACCAGTCCCCACAGGCGTCCCAGTTGCCCGAACGAGGCCTGGCCATCCAGAACCGGGATCACCGCAAGGGTGGTGTGCTCGGTAAACAGTTCCGAGCGACCCAGAATGACGAACAGAAACCCCACCGAATACGCGGTAGCCAACAGGATTTCAGTCGAGAGGTCCCCGAAGGTTCCTTCGGACAACGTCAGTAAAACCGCCATCAACAGGGGTCCAAAGCCGATGTCGAGCCCGGCCGAAAAGCCCGAGAGTAGCAGTCCTGACCGTTCGCGTTCCATCTCGTGTAATCCGCTCTCGATGAGCGAATCGAGCACGTCCCCTGAGGGCATTTGCTCCATATGGGCCAGTGTTTCGGAGTCGGAGTCGCTCACGAGTAATTCCGTTCGTACTATTTTCCCGAACGGTCTCAAACCTTTGCATCGGGACCGAGATTCGAAGTGTCAAGTCGGGATTGAACCCTCCAATACCTATTTGCAGGCTGCTCCGAAACTGATTAGTCATGAATCGCTCTCGCCGGGATTTCCTCTCGAGTGTTGCTGGAATGGCGTCTGTGGGCGGCCTCATTGGGCTTGCCGGGTGTTCCTCTTCGTGTCCGGATTCGGGCCGACCGAGTGCAGACGAAACCCTCTCGTTTGACGAGGAACCGATCGGTGGCTTTGATACTGTTCCGGCGGGAACCTGGCCGACGGAAACCGGCGATGCGGCGAACACGGGCTTTGCGACCGGTCAATTGCCCGAGAGCGACCTCGCCGTCAGGTGGCGGACACAACTCGACATTCCGACGGAGGACGGTGTTGGCGTTGACGCAAGTGCACCAGTCGTTGGTTCAGACCGGGTGTTTGTGGCGGATCCGGAGGGTGTCCATGCGCTCTCGCTCCGCACGGGCGTCCTCGATTGGGTGAGTGGGCCACATTCCGTGACTGAAACCGAGCGCTATGGAACCTATCGGCCCGAAACCATCGCTCCGCGAATCGGACCCGAGGGCCGGGTTTTCGTCGGCCTCGAGTCGGGGCTTGTGGCCCTCGACCGGACAGACGGCACAGTTCTCTGGGAAGCGCGGGACTTCTCCGCGGTGGCTCCACCCACGATTATTGATGGAACCGTGATCGCACAGGGCGAACGCTCTGTCCGGGCCTTCCAATTGGATGGGACCGAACGGTGGGAGGTCGCCGCTTCTCGTGGGACCGGCCGGCGCCAACCGGCTGCCGGAAGCAACACGGTCGTGGTGCGGAGTGACAGGGGCCTTCGAGCATATAACATCGAAACCGGTGACCGGCGCTGGACCCGTTCGTTCAGAGCCGAGTCCGCTCCGGTCATCGATGGAGCGACCTGTTTTGTCGGCACGGATGACGGGCTCGCGTTACTCGATCTGAGTGACGGAACGGACCGGTTTTCGTACTCTCGGGGAGAGTATATGCAATTCCAGTCGCTTGTCCTCACTCCGGAAACGGTCTACGTCGTCGAACAACCCCCGGAAGCCGGGGCCGCTTCCTTTGCACTCTCACGAACAGACACTGGAGTGGAACCGCGTTGGTGCTCGTATATCGGTGACGGGACAGTCAACGCCGCGACCGAGGACTGGGCTCTTGGCCTCCTTTCGCTGGACGAGGGACCCGGCTCGGAACGGAGCGTGGCCGCCTTTTCGGCAAATGTGGGTTCAGTCCCCTGGGGTATCACAAGCGGAAGCCGATCTGACACCTGGTTGAATCCGCCAGCAGTTCTGGACGGTGTCCTCGTACTGACGACCAGAGGCGGCCAAACGCTTGCGGTTTCGGGAGGTGACTGACGTGTTCGAACAGTGGCGTCGGCTGACGGCGGGCTGCAGTCTCCTTGGAGGGGTCTTGTATGTCGTCTCGAGGATCCCCCCTGCCTGGTATGGGTATGCCCATGGGGATTCCTACGTGTTCAACCCGGCGGTATTCAGTCCGATCTGGATCGAACGGGAATTGATGCCCATGCTTGCTTTGGTTGGAACGATCGGACTTATCTGTGGCCTCGGAGCACTTGTGTACCGGGATTGGGCAGCGAACCGGGTCTTCAGGGTGGCTGGTGTGCTTTCGATCGTGGGCGCTAGCTCGTTGATCGCTGGCCTCTATGGCCCCGAACTGCTTGCCCCGGCGAATACACAGGTCGGTCCGGTATCGGGGCTTGCTGGACTGGCTCTCGCGCTCTGGGGCGTGTTATTGCTACTCGTTGGCGGGCCAATACTGGCGTATTCGTATGTCAAAGCTGACCGGGACCGACTTGGCTGGTCCTTGGTGGGATTCGTGCCGGCGGGAGTGATTTTGAGCGCGTTAGTCCCGGGTGGGTTCGGGCAACTCATCAGTACGGTCCCGCTTCTTGTTCTTGCCGGAGTCATGGCTTGGGAGTTGGAGATCAAGCGAGCAATCACCGTCGACGAGTCGGGTTCATAAGTTATCGAGAAGCGATGGGTAACCACGCCAAAGGGATTAAATAGCTCACTCAGGTATGCTATTATGGTTACTTTCATGACGACTTACTACGACTACGTTCTCGGCTTCATTCCACTCGTTCTGGTGGGTTTCGGTGCTGGATTGCACGCCTTTGGCATGCCTATTGAGATCGCTGTCGCAATCGGTGGACTCCTTGCACTTACCCTGATGGGTCACGCACTCTTTGTCAACGCCCCAGTCGATCGAACCACTGGCTCCCCGGAGTCCGAACAGAGCGACTCGACGACGGTTTCATTCTCGGATTGAAACCGTGCTCGGTTGCTCCGAACCGAGTGCGCCCAGTTCAGTCCGTTCGACCCACGATCCCGATTGCTAAGTGACTCGGCGACACACCAACCCCATGGCGAATGCCGTCGGCGTCGACTGGGCCGGAAACGGGTGGGTTGCAGCGAGTATCGAGGCTGAATCGACAGCGGTTGAGTTTTTCCCCACGATACTGAACCTCTGGCGCCGCCACCGGGACGCTGACCTCGTATTAATCGATATTCCGATCGGACTGCGCGAGTCGGGAAAGCGGGCCTGTGACCTCGCCGTCAAGGATGCATTGGGCGGCCAACGACACGGGAGTGTTTTCCTTACCCCTACCCGTGAGGCCATCTACGCGCCAAACATTGAAGCGGCCAAAGCCCGGCAAGACCCGGCCGAATTTAGCGTCCAGAACCAGGTCTGGGCGATCGTGCCACGGATTCGGGAACTCGACGGTTTTCTTCACGAATTCGCCGCCCAAATCGGGACCGATCAGATCCTCGAGGCCCATCCGGAGCTGTGTTTTGCCGGGTTCAACGGTGGCACACCGATCGAGGCCTCGAAGTCCACCGAAGCGGGTCGCGACGCTCGCTTGGCCGTTCTCAAATCTGTCGATCCGCATCTGGTCGAGGCCTACGAAGCGGGTGTCGACCGACTTACCGAACCGTCGTATGCCCCGATGATCGGTGCTTCGAAAACAGATGACATCGTGGATGCACTCGTCTTAGCCGCGACGGCTGCACACGGTGCTGACCAATTGACTCGACTCTCGGCCAAAGCAGAACGGGACCCGGTTCTCGACCGGCCGATCGAAATCGTGTATTTTCAGGCTGAGTGAGTATACCTGCTTCAGTCGAGGTCTGCAACCAGCGACGCTATTTCAGTGGGCGTCTCGCCTACTGGTGCCCCAGCGGCTTCCAGGGCTTCGATTTTGCTTTCGGCCGTTCCCGTGCCAGAGCCGGACACGATAGCCCCGGCGTGGCCCATCCGTGTCCCTGTCGGTGCCGTTCGACCGGCAATGAACCCGACTACAGGCGTGTCCATCTCTTGTTCGATGAAGGCCGCTGCAGCCTCCTCGTCCTCGCCGCCGATTTCGCCGATCAGGACGACAGCGTCGGTTTCCGGATCGCGTTCGAAGGCTGAGAGGACCGATTGGAAGTCCGTGCCGACGATAGGGTCCCCACCGATCCCGACTGCGGTCGACTGCCCCAACCCTTCGGCGGTCAGGTTCTCAACTACCTGGTAGGTCAAGGTCCCCGACCGCGAAACGACGCCGACTGACCCCGGCTCGAAGATGTTTCCGGGCAAAATCCCGAGTTTACTTTCACCAGGTGTAATGACTCCTGGGCAGTTCGGACCGACCAGTTGGGTCCGGACTTCTTGAATGCGTTTGTAAACCTTGGAAACGTCCTGGACCGGAATGCCTTCAGTGATCGCAACCACCAAGTCGAGGGGTGTATCCAGGGCCTCGAACAACGCGTCGCCGGCAAAGGCTGGCGGAACGAAGACCACCGAGGCGTCCGCGTCTTCTACCTCGACGGCTTCTTCGACACTGTCGTAGACCGGGACGCCGGCAGTCGTTTGTCCACCACGACCTGGTACCGCCCCGGCCACCACGTTCGTCCCGTACTCGATCATTTGCTCAGTGTGAAAGCCCCCCTGGGAGCCGGTGATCCCCTGGACAACCACTCTCGTGTCCTCGTCGACGAAAATGCTCATTGGCCACCTCCAGCGGAGAGATCAACAGCCCGTTTGACTGCCCTTTCGAAGGTCTCCTCTGTGTGGACGGCGGTGGTCAATTGATCGCGGCCCCTGGGGGCGTTCGTGCCCGCCAGCCTGACCACGATCGGATTTGGGACCGTATCGTAATCTGCGAGCGCCTGGTTGATTCCCGCCGCAACCTCGTCACCCCGAGTGATGCCGCCGAAGATGTTGATCAGGACCACCTCGACGCTCGGATCCGAAAAGACCACGTCGAGAGCCGCCCCGACGCGTTCGGCGTCAGCACCGCCACCAACGTCGAGGAAATTCGCCGGCGAGCCACCGTAGTATTCGATAAGATCGAGTGTCGTCATCACTAACCCGGCCCCGTTCCCGATGACACCGACTGACCCGGAGAGCCGGACGTATTCGAACTCCGCGTCGGCGGCCAGGGATTCGACCCCCTCTCCAGTCGCTTCAGCGTCCATATCGGCCAGCTCAGGCTGTCTGAAGAGGGCATCGTCGTCGATATTCAGGACGGCATCGGCTGCGATCACCTCGTCCGATTCGGTGACCATGAGCGGGTTGATTTCGGCGTCCGTGGCGTCCTGAGACTCCCAGACAGTATAGAGGGTTTGGAGGACCTCGGCGACCTCTGAGGCGACTGCATCAGGGATATCGACGCGGTAGACGACGTTCCGGGCCTGGTAGGGGTGCAGACCAAACGCGGGGTCGACGTGTTCTCGGCTGATCGCGGCCGGGCTCTCAGCAGCCACGGTCTCGATATCGACTCCGCCTTTGGCTGAGGCCATGATGACCGGCTTCCCTTCTCCACGGTCCATCGTGACGCCCACATACAATTCCTGGAGTGGGTCGATTGCTGCTTCGATCAGGACGATATCAACGGTGTACCCGTCGAGTTCCATGTCGAGAATCTCCGCTGTGGCCGCTTCGAGTTCCGATTCCGATTCGACGATGGCGATACCTCCAGCATTGCCACGGCCCCCGACCGGGACTTGGGCCTTTACGGCGACTGGAAATCCCAGCTCCCGGGCCGCTTCGAGGGCCGATTCAAGGTCAGCAACTGGCGTGGAGGGCGGGGTCGGAATCCCGGCCGCAGCGAAGCGTTCCTTGGCCCGGTACTCGTGGATGCGCATGCCCAAAATGGGGGCGGGAGCGCGCTTAAACCCCCGCCATCGGGCCGATTCGAGCTGTGCATTTATCGGGCCAGCGACCTATTCGTTTCGTATGCGGGCTGTTCGCTATCACGAATACGGCGACACGGAGGTTCTCGCGGTTGAGACGGTAGATCGGCCGGAACCCCGTGCGGACGAACTTCTCGTCGAAGTCCACGCGGCCGCGGTCAACCCAGTTGATACGTATTTCCGCACCGGGGAGTATACCCCGGCTGGGCTGCCGATGATTCCTGGTGCCGACCTTGCAGGGACGGTGACAGCGGTCGGGCCGGGGGTCCAGTCACTCGAGCCTGGCGACCGGGTATTCGGAACTGGACTCGGTCGGAATCGCCAGGGAACCTACGCCGAGTACGCCGTTGGACCGGAAGACAATCTTGCGAAACTGCCTGATGGGGTCTCCTTTCAAGAGGCGGCGGCAGTCGCTCTCGTCGGTGTCACCAGTTGGCGGGCTCTCATGGATCACGGCGGGCTTGCATTGGGCGATACCTGTCTCGTCCATGGAGGGTCCGGAGGCGTGGGCCATGTGGCTGTCCAACTCGCAGCAGCAGCCGGGGCTAAGGTGATCGCGACGGCTCGACCCGAGTATCAGGCCCGGCTTGCGGACCTCGGGACAGACCTCACGTTTGATTATCGCCGCGAAGACCTTGCAGAAGCCGTGATCGATGCTGGCCGACCGGATGTCATTCTTGACCACCGGCTCGACGACTATCTCCAGTTCGATGCGACAGTGGGACATGTCGGCACCCGGGTCGTCGGCATCGGCAATACGAACCCAGCAGCCGGGTTCGAGGACGTAGCAGCGGCCCGGGCGAAGGATCTCCAACTCGTGTTGATGAGTATGTTCAACACACCCAGCTATCGGCCAATCCTCTCTCAACTCGCCACCCGTATGGACGCGGGTGACCTGCAGCCCGAAATTGCCCGGACGTATGATTTGGCGGATGCAGCTGCCGCCCAGCGGGCGGTGCTCGACGACCAATTCCTCGGCAAGCTGGTCGTCGAACCGTGAGTATAACTTTGGTACGCGGTAACATTTCGTATGGACGTCACCTTCGACTTTTCGGATCGCGTCGCGCTGGTAACTGGAGTTTCCGGCAGCCTGGGGAGCCACGTCGCCGAGGCGTTTCTCGAGGCTGGCGCAACTGTGGCCGGCACCGACCGTCGGCCACCATCAGAGACCGATTCGGGCCTCTCAGCGGCGGCTATTGACTTCTACCAGGCGGATCTCACCGAGGAGTCGGCCGTCGAGTCCCTCGTTGAAGATGTCATCGAGGATCATGGACGAATCGATTTCCTGTTGAACATCGCCGGTACCTGGGCCGGCGGTGATCCCATCGAAGAGACCCCCCTCGAGACGTTCGAAATGGTTTTTGATGTCAACCTGAAGACGATGTTTTTGACCTCGAAACACGCGCTTTCCCACCTGAAAGAAACCGAGGGCGCGATTGTCAACGTCAGCGCGAAGGCTTCACTGTCCGGCGGCGACGGAGACGGCCCCTATCGGGCGTCGAAAGCCGCTGTTCGCTTGTTGACCGAAACAATCGCCGAGGAGCAATTAGGGACTGTCAGGGCCAATGCGGTGATGCCGAGTGTGATCGATACGCCCGCCAATCGGGAGATGATCCCCAACGGGGACGTTGAGAAGTGGGTCGATCCCGCAGATATCGCACGGACGATGCTGGCACTCTGTAGTGACGCTACCGGTCCGACCAGTGGGGCCGCACTACCGGTGTTCGGCGAGGTGTGATTCACTCAGGCATCGCCGTCAAATCCGACTCTTCGCCTGCCTGAACGGTCATCACTGGTACCGGAGCCGAGCGGACGACCCGTTCGGCGACGCTTCCAAGAAGCAGTCGGTCCAACCCTCCACGACCATGCGTTCCCATGACGATGAGATCGCCGTCTTCTTCGGTTGCGTATTCTACGACCCGTTGGCTGGGCCGTCCTTCGAGACGGAGCCGTTCAACTGGGACCTCACGAGCTTCGCAGGCTGCCTCGACTATGTCGAGGGCTTCTTGGCCCTCCCGTTCCAGTGCCTGGGAGACCCCTTCCCAGGACCCCTCCGTGGGCACACCCGAGAAACTCGCGATGTTTACCACATAAAGGGCGTGAATCGTCGCGTCGTGAACGGTCGCGAGTTTGATGGCGTGGTCGATAGCCGGCCGGCTCGACGCTGATCCGTCCGTGGGAACGACGATCCGGTCGTATAGACCCATGTTACCGAATTACACTGTTTGGGTCTTTAATTGTTCGCCGGGAGCTGGACGTGTTTGATGTCGTCTCTACCGGCTCGGCGGACAATCGCTCGAACCGGATCTCTGGCGCCAACGAGATTATCGGATTCGCCGTCGAGGACGACGAGTCTCGCCGGTTCACCCTCCTCAATGATGCCACCCTGTTGTCCGGCAACTTCCGTTCCGGCTCGTGTCGCCATGTCAAGGACCTCGGGGTCGGTAAGCTCACAGCACTTCGCGACGAACTCCATTTCCCGAAACATCGAGGGACTGTTGAGCATGACGTTGTCCGTCCCCAGCGCGACTGTCGTGTATTTTCGTAGGTCCGAAATCGAGGGTAAGCCAACCTCGGTGACGAGATTTGACCGTGGAGAGACGACGATCGGGATGTCCATGTCCGCGACTCGTTCGAGGTGCGCTGATTCGGCATATACCATATGGACCAAATGGTCCGGTTCGAGATCGAGCGCTGCATCGATGTCCGAGGCGTCCCGCTCTCCGGCGTGAATGGCGAAGGGCTTGCCAGCGTCCTGGGCGGCCGCTCGTGAAGCAGCGAAGTCCCCGTCATTTGCTCCGCTCGCCCCGAACCCGTCCGCGACATCCAGTACTGTAGGATCTCCTCGACCGAATGCAACGGGTTTGATATCCAGTCCCGCCACCGCTTCGTGGAGTGCAGCCACCCCCGCAATTCCTTCCTCGCGGAAATCGACGAACGTCGCTGTTCCGCCCGATTGCATGAAGGAAAGTGATCGGCGCATAGCTGCAATCTGGTCCTCGCGACTCGATTCGGCGAGCAACTGGTGTTTGAGCCCATCCGGCGGAGCGACGAGTGATTTGAGGCTGAGCTCACGACCTGCCTCCTTTGCGATCGAATCACCAACATGGGTATGGGCGTTGACGAAGGCGGGGAAGACGATGTCCTCGCTTTCGACTGGCGTCGCTTCGACCGCGACGATTTCCCCGTCTTCGACGACGACGCGGCCCTCGAGTGACCGGAAATCCGCCCCGGTGACGATCTGTCCCTCGATGATCATTCTGTCCCACCCTCGAAATCCGCCAGTGACGTGTACCGACCGGGCGAGTCGGTTTCGGCAATTCGACCACCCTCGATTTCGAGCCCGAGTTCGCGTTCCGCGGCTTGACCGACCGATTCGGTGTGTGCCGACGGACAGTACACCCCCAGGCGCCACTGTTCGAGTTGCGCTCGCTCGAGTGCGGAGACGAGCGTTGATTGGTCGGTCAGTTCACGGATTTCGCCGTTCACCGTGACCTTGGTGGTTGATTCTCGCATTGCTGGTGGGCCCTGAACGTCCAGAAGAACCATGTCGGCCCCGATCCCTGCAGCCTGGGCGATGTTGGCTTCGGTATCTCGAATCGCTTCCGGATCGGCTTCGAGCAACGCGTTTGCACGGTCACGGCCGACGTCGCCGTATTCGGCCCAAATGGCACGCTTGTAGAGCCGACGGTCTGCGAGTCGCTCGGCCAGCGGCGCAGCCGCCTCGACATCCCGAAGCGCGACCCGCAGGGCTGGATCGTCCATTCGGGCGACCGACGCAGCATCGGCCGCTCCGGATTCGAGCAGTCGCACCGTGGCCCGCTGGAGCATCGCCTTGCTTATTCTGGTGACATGGTGATTGTAGACAGTTGGATTCATCAGCGCGCGTGCGACCAGCAAACTCTCTGCGGTCTGGACGTTTCCCTCTCCGAGGACCAGATCCCCATCGACGAACTGGAGTGCCCGGAGCAGCCGTTCGATGTCGATCGTCCCGTAGGGCACCCCGGTGTGGTGAGCGTCTCTGAGGAGGTAGTCCATCCGGTCGACGTCGAGTTCACCTGCGAGGAGTTGCCCCAGTCGCCCCCTCCCGGCGATCAGTGCGGCAACCCGGTCCGGATCGACGTCGTGGGCGTCGAGAACGGCGGCGACCGGCCCCTCTTCGATCAGGTGGGACATGTCGTCGTGATAGCGGTTTGTGTGTCGATACAGCAGTTCTTCGATGCTATGGCTGAACGGTGTATGGCCGATATCGTGGAGGAGGGCTGCCGCTCGAACCGTCCGGGCGTCATCCCCTCGAACCTCGAGCTGTTCGAGCGCCCGTGTGGCCAACTCGTGGACGCCGAGGCTGTGTTCGAACCGGGTATGATTCGCTGAAGGATAGACGAGGGAAGCGGTCCCGAGTTGGTTCACCCGCCTGAGACGCTGGACCGACGGGGTTTCGAGCAGCGCCGCGCCGACCCCCTGGACCTCGATGTGGTCGTGGACGCTGTCCTTGATGGTAGTCATTGAATCCAGTTTGGTCGGGTTCGCACAAAAACTCGGGGTTGGGCAGTCGGCAGCACAAGTGATCTCCGGGGCCGGCCTTTCGGGGACTATCTTCCTTCGAGAAGAGAATCCCGTCCTTCAGGACGGGAGTGAATCCGACAACGCGGACACAAACTACCGTCGATGGCAGTCTGGATATTCTCCGTTGATCCACACCATTAAGTAGGGGTCTGCGATGGCCTCGATTCGCTCGGCGATTCCGCCTCGAAAATCTGGAACGTCGCACGCTGGACAGGCGACCGCATCTGGGACGCAACCGGCGAAATCCCAGATGATGGCGTTTTGAAGGGGTACATGAAGAACCGCGAGTGCTGGAAAGACTTGAACGCTCAATCCAGTCAGAAAGTCATCGAAGAACTTTCCGGCGCTTTCCAGTCGTGGTTCGACCTGCGACAGAAAGACCCGGAGGCGAATCCACCTGGCTACCGCAAACACGGCGATAAACGCCCGAAGAGTACGGTCACGTTCAAAGAAGACGGCTTCGAGCACGACCCCGAAAACAACCGCGTCAGACTCTCGAAAGGCTCGAACCTCAAAGAGTACTGGTCGGACTTCCTTCTTTGCGAGTACCAAACTCGCCCGGACGTTGACCTCTCGGACGTCAACCGGGTGCAGACCGTTCGCGCTGTCTGGACCGGTGAGGAGTGGGAACTGCACTTCGTCTGCAAAGTCGAACTCGAAACGACCGATGCAGTAGGCGACGAAGTGGTGGGCATCGACCTTGGTATCACGAATATCGCCACAGTCGCGTTCCCCGACGAATACGTTCTGTACCCCGGCAACACGCTCAAGCAGGACAGGCACTACTTCACCCGCGCAGAGTACGATACCGAGGGGGAGAACGGCCCGTCTGAGAAGTCGATGTGGGCGCGGAAGAAACTCACTGACCGCGAAACCCACTTCTACCACACACTTACGGACACCATCATCACAGAGTGTGTCGAACGTGGTGTCAGCACGCTGGCGGTGAGTTGGCCGGAAGACGTTCGGGAGTCCGATTGGGGGAAAACTGGGAACAAGAAATTACACTCGTGGGCGTTCGACCGGATCTACCTGTACCTTGCCTACAAGGGGGAGAGACGTGGGGTCGAGGTCCTCAAGGAGAACGAGTGGGACACGAGTAAGACCTGCTCACGGTGTGGCGACGAGACGAGCTCGAACCGTGTCGAACGTGGTCTGTACGTCTGCTCGGCGTGTGGAATGGTAGCCAACGCGGATTGCAACGGGGCGGAGAACATGCGCCAGAAGATAACTCCGAGTCCTCACGGCGAGGATAGGAGTAACGGCTGTGTGGCACAGCCATCGGTACACCTGTTTGACCGCGAGAGCGGGACCTTTCGCACGAGAGAACAGGCGGTATCGTAAACCGGCAAATATCCCACCTGCAGGACGGGAAGCCGCACCCTTCAGGGCGCGGAGGATGTCACACCGACGGTTCTCGCCGATGGGGCCAGGAAGCCGAACCGACCACCAATCAACCGGGGGTCGTCACGGTAGCCGAGGAACCCGGCCGCAGTCAGAAGCCCCAATATTTCCAAGACGAGGCCCGGACTGCTGGGCGGAAGCTATTGCAGTGGACAGTTATCGGTGGTTCCGGAGTTTCTGCACATAGTGGAATCCGAGACGCTCTTCGAATACCTGAAATACGGGGCAGACGAGCTCAGCGTCGGTCGCAAGCGATGACCCAGCAGTTCTGAAACGAGTTCAGTCTGCACTTACCGAACTGCGGTAACAGTTCGCTGCTCGCTTGGACCGGAACGAATGGTTTTAACCTGACCGGCCGGTACACCGCGGTATGGCCATCAAGCCCGACTACGTCAAAAAGACTGGTACGATCCTTCTCGAACGGTATCCCGAAGCATTTCAGGCTGATGACTTCGAGCATAACAAGGAAAGCGTTACCGAGCTCACAGATATCGAGTCCAAGGGCGTCCGCAACCGAATCGCTGGGTATGTTACCCACAAACTCAACTAAGCCGTCTATTGGCTGGAGTTGATGCCCGACAAATAGTACCCGCATCAGAAGGGCTTAGGGATGGCATCCCCAATCCCGAATATGACTCAGGTCGGTATTCTCGGGGCGACAGGTGCCGTCGGACAGCGGTTCATTCAGCTTTTGACGGATCATCCGGATTTCGACATTGGGGTTTTGACAGCGAGTGCTGACAGTGCCGGTGACTCGTATCGGTCAGCCGCGAAATGGCAGGTCGATACACCGATCCCGGAATCCGTGGCTGATCAGACCGTCCGGCGAACGGATCCCGAGGCGGTTCCTGATGACGTCGATCTTCTCTTTTCCTCGCTGCCATCGGATGTGGCTGCGACGGTGGAACCGGAATTCCTCGATGCGGGATACGTCGTCTCCTCGAACTCGTCGAATGAACGACAGGCCCCAGATGTGCCACTCGTCATCCCGGAGGTCAATCCGGAGCATCTCGACCTTCTGGCTGAACAACAGGATCGTCGCGGCTGGGACGGTGCACTGGTCAAAAATCCCAATTGCTCGACCATCACAATGGTCCCGGCACTTGCAGCACTCAGGGAGTTCGAGATTGAACGGGTCCACGTCGCGACTCTCCAGGCCGTTTCAGGTGCCGGCTACTCAGGGGTCTCCTCGATGGAAATCATCGACAACGCACTTCCCCATATCGGGGGCGAGGAGGGGAAGATGGAACACGAATCCCGGAAGCTTCTCGGGGAGTACACCGATGCAACGATCGATTGGCTTGACGCCGACGTCACGGCCTCGTGCAATCGGATTCCGACGATCGACGGCCATCTGGAAAACGTCTTCGTCGAGTTCGGCTCTGACCCCTCGGTCGGGGATGTCGAATCGGCTCTCGCATCGGCCGAATCTGCGGCGCTCCCCTCGGCACCGGACCCACTCATTACGGTCTTCTCGGACCCCGATCGACCCCAACCCCGGCTTGATCGAATGGTCGGTGACGGGATGGGTATCGCCGTCGGTGGCATCCAGGAGACGGCAACGGGTGTCCAGTTCAACGTCTTAGCGCATAACACGATTCGGGGGGCCGCTGGGGCCAGTATTCTCAACGGTGAACTGCTGGCCGCCAGGGGCTGGCTGTAGTTACAGGATCTGATTGTGAAGGTCTTCGAAGCCGCCGTTGTCTCGTGCTTGTTCGACGTTTTCGGCTAAAATGTCGGCTCGACGCTCCCAGTAGTTCGGCGTAAAACCGGCGTTGTGAGGTGTGAGAATGACGTTGTCCATATCCCAGAGGACGTGGTCTCTTGGAAGTGGCTCCGGGTCAGTCACGTCGAGGACGGCCCCCCGAATCCCGTTTCGCTGGAGTGAGTGGACAAGCGGGTCTGTTTTAATGATTTTGCCCCGTGCGATGTTTACTACCACCGCGTTCGGCGGCATTGTGGAGAGTGCGTCAGCGTCGATGAGCCCCGCTGTCGTTTCCGTAAAGGGGGTTGCGATCACGACGTAGTCGCTCCGTGCGAAGGCATCGTACCGACTGCGTTCGTCGAGGGCTCCGATCTCGTCGGCTGGGCCACCTTTATCGGGGGTGTTACGGAGGCCGATCGTGTGCACGCCGAACGGTTCGAGCCGTTCGAGAACTGCCTGCCCGATGGCCCCCATGCCGACGACGGTCACTGTACTGCCCTTCAGTTCGCGGGTCTCGAAGGCCCGCCACTCGCGGCGCTCCTTGCGTCGCCAGGCGGTGGGGAACCCGCGGGCGAACGCAAGAATGCCACCGAGCACATACTCGGCGATGTTGGGCCCGTGAACGCCTGAGCCATTTGTCACGGCAATCCCGCGGTCGGCAAGCGCGTCGAGTGGGAGATGTTCGGTTCCGGAATAGATACAGGCGAACAATTCGAGATTCGAGGGTTCTTCGAGGGCGGTCTCATCGATGTCCGGGCCGGTTGCGATCTGCGCCGAGGCCAGTAACTTCTCATTTTCAGTGGGTGTTCGGGCAACTTCGATCTCCGTGTCGGGAAGTCGCTCGGAGAGCACGTCAGCATAGGACTCGGCGTCCAGTCCCTGCAACTGTTGTCTGAGCACGGCGATGTCCACAGTCACAGGTGAGAATACGACGAGTGCGGTAAAGAAACCCGGCCCCCGTTGCGGACAGCCTTTTCACCGAAGCCACCTTAGTCCGATTCGCGTGCCTCAGTCCCCATCCGAGCTCGCCCATAAGGGCGCGATGACCGGTGGAGAACCCAGGCACGCTATAGACACGCCCGGCACGAGGGTTACCCGACCGACGCGGCACGCCGCCAGGGATGACGTCGGGAGTTAGTGTTCCGGGCGATATTTTGTGACACAGAGACTCGTATCGAACATGCACGTCGCCTGTGGCTCCGTTCAGTCCTGGTCGGAGAGCAGATGGACCGTCCGTAATCACAGATCACCTCGGCCTCAAGGGGCTGGGTGCAAAATACAAGCTGGTCAGAAATCTTTGGACAAAAACACGTTGTGGCTCAACCGACTCAGATGTCGAGCCACTCGTCGTTTCGGATCTCGTAGCCAGTGTCCCGACAGTATTTCCCGGCTCGGCGTCGAATCTCTCGCGACCCGGGTAATGTCCCGTTCTCCTGGAGTTCCGAAATGACCCAATCTGTTACCACATTCATTCCACCGTCTTCGTAGACCGCATCGATCTCAAGAAGCTTTCTGAACGTCTTCTCGTAGGCCGTTCGCTTCGAGCCCGATAATGTCGTGTCTGGCACTGCGTCGGTGGCTTCGACGATCCGCTTTATCGCTTTGGCAACGGTCGGTCGCTGGACCTGCACTCGAACGTTTGTTGGGTCTTCGAACGTCTCGCTGTCTGTGGTCGGAACCAGTTCCGACACGCTGTAACTCTCATCACCGACGTCGAGTTCCCGATGCCCGAGCGAGGACACGATTTCGGTTCCAGTGGCTGGGAACTCTAATTCTTCCAGAGCGGTTTCGAAGAAGGCGAGTTCCCCTTCGTCGATCGCCGGCTCCGGATCGTCCATTTGCTCGAGTTCGGCCGCGATCGCATGTTCCCGTTGCCGACGATTTGCGTTGCGCGCCTGTTTCTCTCGGCCCCGCTTGTCGTCCGGCATGATTCATACTTACAACGTCGGGGCTATAGGCCTATTGGACGCCTAAAGCGGGAACCACCCGGTCAGAGGATGAAAAATCGCAGCACCCACAGGGCTCCCATCCCGGCCACGAGGGTCGCAAGGACGTTTTCCGTTCGCCAGGCCACGGTGCCAGCGGCAAGCCCCGCGAGGAGTTTGTCCACTTCGGGACTGCCACTGGCGCCGACGGTCACAAACGCCGGAAACACGAGCCCCGCGAGGACGGCGGCCGGAACGTATCGGAGCAGCGTCTTTACACGCGGTGGGATCGCTTCAAGTTCGCCGAACAGCGCGATGAAGGACACCCGAATCGCGAATGTGAGCAGCCCGATAGCGATGATCGCGACCCAGAGGAGCGGGTCCCCGAAACTGGTCGTCATGGTCTCACCCGTTCGGCGATGGCTCCGGCGAGCACGCCGGCGGTGGCACCTACGGGGAGGCCGAGGTTCAGTGGCAAGCCAGCACCCAGCACTGCCCCACCGCCGCCAACCGCCGCCGCGACGAGTGTTTCCCGGTCCTCAACCGCTGGGACCAACAGTGCGAGGAAGACAATTGGGACGGTAAATTCGAGTCCCCACGAGGGTGGCACACTTGCACCCAAGACGACGCCGGCGACGGTCATCACCTGCCAGACGATCCAGATTGGAACGGCTACCCCGAGATAGTACGACCGTTTCTCGACCGGTTCCTCCGTTTCGAATCGGGCGATTGAAAGCGCGTAGGCCTGATCGGTGAGGATGTAGGCAAGGGCACCCTTCCACTTCGCTTTGAAATCGCGGAAGTGTGGCGCGATCGAGGCCGAGTACATCAGCATTCGCAGATTTATGATGGCAGCGGTGACGACGATAACGACCAGCGGGGCGTCGGTTCTGATGAGTTCGAGGGCGGCGAGTTGGGCGGCCCCGGCAAAGACGATCACGGACATCCCGACTGCAAGCTCGAGGTCCAAACCGGCATTGACAGCTGCGACCCCGGTCACGAGGCCGAAGGGGGCGATTCCGAGGAGCAGTGGCGCAACGTCCCGGAAGCCACGCCATAGGTCTTTGCTGTCCATTCGGTCTATCGGGGGTCTGTGTGGGAGGCCCAAGACCGTTTCCTCTCGCCGGAAGGGTCCAATCCGAGTTTGATTGTCCAGTAAACATTGAAAGCCCGCGCCCCTATAGTTCCGTATGCATCGACGCCGCCTCTTGGGGCTCACGGGGTCGCTTCTCGCTGGCGCACTCGCAGGCTGTTCTGCTCCGACCCCACGCACGGCCGTTGAATCACCCGAGCCAGGAGTCGTCGCGGACATCGACGACGCCACGCTCGAAACACTGGTGAGTGATACGAACGCCTTTTCCCTTGCCCTGTACCGGGAGACGACCGACGAATCGCCCACCGAAAACGGCCTGGTCTCGCCGCTGAGTGTGACAATCACTCTGTCGATGGCGTATGCGGGCGCGCGGGATGAAACCCGGAGCCAAATGCGCGAGGCGTTCAACTACACGGCGTCCGAGGATTCACTCCATCCTGCGTTCAACGCCCTCCAGCGCGAGTTGAACGACCGCGACGACGAGATCGATTCCGCGGAATTGCCCGAAAACTTCGAAGCTGAGGATGACCCCGTGCCCTTTGAACTCTCCCTGGTCAATGCCATCTGGGGGCAGTCTGGGTTTCCGTTCAAAGAAGCCTATCTCGACGTGCTCGCCGACCACTACGGTGGTGGCCTTCGGGAGGTCGATTATCAAAGTGATCCAGAGGGTGCCCGCCAGACGATCAACGGGTGGGTTGCCGACCGGACCGAGGACCGAATCGACGAGTTGCTGCCGGAGGGTGCACTCACGACACTTACCCGGTTGGTCCTCACGAACGCTGTGTACTTCCGGGCGAACTGGCAGGACCCGTTCGAGCCGGACGACACTGAACCAGCCCCCTTCACACCGCTCGAGGGACCGGTTGTCGATGTTCCGATGATGCAAAAACACGAGCCAGTTCCCTACACCGAGGTTGCTGGCGCGAAAGCGATCGACCTTCCCTATCTCGGGGGTGCGGTGTCGATGCTGTTTGTGCTTCCCACCGCGGGTGAATTTGAGGCCTTTGAGGACGACTTCGATATGGACACCCTCTCAACGACGGTCGACTCGTTGGAGCGCCAGGAAGGATTGGTCGCGATTCCGAAATTCGAGTTTGGGAAGGGCCTGCAACTGAAACCAACACTCGAAACGCTCGGCATGACAGCAGCGTTCGACCCTCAGGAAGCGGACTTTTCGGGTATGGCCGACCTCGACCAGAGTTTGGATCGGCTTTTCATCGATGAGGTGTACCACGACACCTTCATCTCGGTCGATGAAACGGGAACCGAAGCAGCGGCTGCGACGGGGGCCGTAGCCGGGTTGACGTCGGCGCCGAAAAACGAGTTCGAGTTCGTGGCTGATCGACCATTCCTTATTGCGATCCGGGACCGGCCGTCTGGTGCGCTCCTGTTTCTCGGACGGGTCGTTGATGCAGGCGCGGCCCAATAAGGGGACAACGACGGCTCCGGACGGTGGTTTTCCCGGAACGTTTAGGGATTTCCTCCAACTACACCAGGTGATGGGATTGTTCCGGTCGAGTGAACTCCTTGGCATCGCCAGGGAGACGATGGAGTTCACGCTTGAGGCCTGTGAGGAGACACATCCGAACGAGTACATGGGCTTTCTTCGGACCGAAGACACCAGCCAACTCGACCTGGACAAGACCGGGCAGGTAATCACGGACGTACTGGTCATTCCGGGAACGAAATCCAGTCAGGTGAGTGCAAGCGTTCGGTCGCACATGAAACCGAACGATATACGTTCGGTGGGGTCCGTCCACTCCCACCCCAATGGGGTGCTCCAACCCAGCGATGCAGACCTCGCCACGTTCGGCCAAGGCCAGGTTCACATCATCATCGGCGCGCCCTACGGATGGGGCGACTGGAAGGTCTTCGACAATCACGGCGAACAGACGACCCTGGAGGTCCTCGACGTCGAACTCCCGGAAAACCACTTCTTCGATTTCACACAGGAGGAGATCGACGCGGAGTTGGCCGCAGAAGGTCGACTCAACGACCTGGAACCGGACGCCCGGGACTCGGACTCCGGCTGGTTCTTCTAAGATTTCCTATTGGGTATTTCGATTACTGGCCGCTCGGTTTCGGATTGAATCCGGTCGTCACGGGCATGACGTTCACGCCGCCTTCGGGGGAGGCCACGACCAGACAATTACCCGTCCGTTCGAGCTTGCTCTTTTCGAAGACGTCGTCGTCAAGCGTGATCGTCCCGTCGACGTCGATGGTGTGCACCCCGATCATCGTCCGGTCGTCTGTCATACATGGCCATTGGCCGGCAAACGTAATTGGCTACCGGATTCAGCCAGATTGGCTACCTATTATGATCGGTTCCATTCGGCGCCATAGTCGCCGGTCGGAGACCATCTTGTCGAACGCTCCGGTCTAGCGGTTGAGGGATGCAAGCCCGATTGCCCACCCGGCGGATCGCCTCTCTCGAACAGGGACCATATAAGCGATGGGCCCCTACATTGATTCGATTGCTCTGAGGCCCAGAGCCGACCTCGGGGTAACGGGTACACATGACTGGTCAGGTATTCCGACTCTCCGCGTCGTTCGAACTCCCGCTCGAGGATCTCGAGGCCTATCTCGAGGACCCAGATCTCCCCCCGGAGATCGAGTCTATCGAGCGGACGAGACGAAACAACATCTTGCTTATCAAGGCCGTCGCCGCCGGGGACGGGGTGGGCAAGTACACACCGACGGCCCAACTCAAAGCGAGTATCGACGAAAAGCGCGTCTACGAGGAAGAACCCCCACGGGGAAAACGCTGGAACTCCCTCGACGAAGACGAGGAGATCCCGAGCGAACTCGTCACGATGGCGAACTTCAGTGGGGATCGCGAGGCCGTGCTGCAGAACACCGCTCTCCAGTACGAAATGTTCAGAGTCCTCACGGACATCGCATTTCTCGATACCGAAGGGACGTTGACGGCAATTACGGCAGTCGACGGATCGCTGGAACCGTTGAAAATCGAGGATGGGGAACCGGTCCCAGCGACGGTCGAGGTTGTCGAGGTTCCGGTCGACAACACTGACGAAGGCGACGGCGGCGTCGATTGGCGGGAGAACCCCTACATCTCGGAGTGAACCCCGTCGGTGCGACACCGTTGGTGGCGTGATGCCAATCGTTTTCCTTCTACCCGTCGATTGGTGAGTCATGCAGCTGCCACCAACAGAACTTACGGATTTGGGCCCAGACCGACGTGAGGCGCTCATTGAGAGGGACTCGGGGGTCGAGTCTGAACGGGAAACCGTTCGGGACATCATCGCCCAGGTTCAGGAAGACCGAGACCTTGCCCTCTACGAGTTGAGTAGCCGGTTCGATGACGTCGACCTCGACCGGATCGAGATTACAGACCGGGTCGCGGGCGCCGCAGCAGCCATCGACCCGGCGGTTCGAACGGCAATCGAGGAAGCGGCGGCGAACATCCGAACCTTTCACGAGGAACAGGTCCCGACGGATTGGCGGGCCAACTTCGACGGCCGCGAACTCGGACGTCGGTTCCGCCCGCTCGAACGAGTCGGCGTGTATGCGCCCGGTGGAACCGCAGCGTACCCCTCCAGCGTTCTTATGGGGGTCGTTCCTGCGAAGGTCGCCGGCGTCGAGGAAATTGCCGTTGCGACGCCACCGGCCGAAGAACTACATCCGGCGACACTTGCGGCGATCGAAATCGCTGGGGCCGATGCAGTCTACCAGATCGGTGGTGCCCAGGCGATTGCGGCGTTGGCCTACGGGACCGAGAGCGTCGACCCGGTGCAGAAGATCGTCGGCCCCGGGAACCGTTTTGTCACGGCGGCAAAAGCGGAGGTCCAGGGCGACGTAACGATCGACTTCCTCGCTGGGGCCAGCGAACTGCTGGCCATCGCTGACGAAACTGCCGACCCCGATGCAGTCGCTACGGACATGCTTGCGCAGGCCGAACACGATCCCGATTCGTCGGTGGTTACGGTTACGACAGACGAGTCGATCGCGGCGTCAGTTCGAACGGCCATCGACGAACAACTCCAAGAACGCGACCGGGCCGAGACCATTAGGGCTGCTCTTGAGGGCTCCCAATCAGCGATTCTTGTTGCCGATTCGATGACCGAGGCGACTGAGTTCGCGGAGGCCTACGCTGCCGAACACCTTTCGATTCAGACTGTTGCTGAGGAGGCTGTTCTCGATAAAATCGACAGTGCGGGCTCGGTCTTTTTGGGCGCAAACACACCCGTGGCCGCTGGTGACTACGCAACCGGAACGAATCACGTCCTCCCAACTGGCGGTCAGGCGAAACTGGTTGGTGGATTATCCGTTGATACGTTCCTTCGGGCGACGACGGTCCAACGGCTGGATCGGGACGCATTGGGTGACCTCGGAGAAACTGTCATGACCCTCGCGAAAACCGAAGGTCTGGACGCCCACGAGGCAAGTGTGGCCGTCAGACTTGCTGACGAGTAGATGGTCAGGCCTCGGGTTCTTCGAGTTTGAAGGCCACTTCCAGTTCAACCTGATATTCGCGTCCTTCGACCCCGGCGATTTCTACACCCATTTCCTTGACTTCGGCCCACATCACGTTATCGAGGGTCATTTCGGCACGGTCAACGGCATTGTCGGCCGCGTGTTCGAAACTCTCCTCACTTGTTCCGGTCAGCGTGATTTTCTTGAAGACCATCGATGTGGGCTACGGGGTCGTCCCCGATAAAACTACGCGCCGTCCTGGTCTCCGTGAAGGTTCGACGGCCGAACCCCTCGATAACCTGGCCCTGTCAGCTAGGACTGATTGCGAGCCGCTCGCTGAGTCTCATTCGATTGCCTCCGCAACCGCCGGGGGCAATCTGGTTCGTCCGGCGGCCAGGCGGCGGAAATACAACGCAAAGATAACGCCGGCGAGGACGCCACCGACCGTCGCGGCGACGAAGTCCCACATGAGAGCCTTGAGGGCAACTTCTTCGATGGCCGGGTCGACGGGTGGGGGACTCGAATACACCAGGGTCGTTCCGAGGAAGACGTCCGAGAGCCAGCGGAGGACTGCCCAGATTCCGGCCGTGGCCATCGTCGTGACGACGACGAAGAACACGGCGAACCAGGTCGTCATTCGAACGGGTGTAAACACCTCCAATTCGACGGCGATGACGAGTGCTACAGCGGCGACAGCCAGGTACGCGGCGATATCAGCGACGAGTCCGGCAAATAGGCCCCGAGTAACAAGTGGCACAATTCCGAGTGCGAGAACTTCCCAGGGGAGCATGACGAAGTGATCGCTGAAGACCAGTGACGGGAGGATGCCGAGGCCGACAACCGAGAAGGAAACGATCACCCAGACCCAGTCGCCATCCAGGGCACTTTCGACGCCGACGAGAGCTAGAATGGCGAGCAATAGCCAGCCGATGGCGGCGTTGAGGCGTGTATTGCCAAGCAGCACCGCTAATTCAGTGCCGCGGTCCATTACCGGGAGTTGTGATGGAACGGTAAGATAAGTATCGCTCCCCTGGCTCGGGAGTTGTCAGTCCGGTGTAGGCCGGGTGTTGTTGTCCAAAACAGACCAATTGTTGTCTGTTCGGTTAGACCGCGGTGAGCAGATAGGCCCCGGAACATGCCGCGCCAGTGAGGGTGACTGCAGTCCGAGCGAGAGCGCCTGGTGTCGGGACAGCACCATATAGTGGGCCCCGAAGTACACGATGATGAACGCGAGGGCTGCAAGCCCGAGGAAATATTTCAACCCTCGTAGTCCGAAAAAGAAATCCGCTTCCGCGTTACGGTGACTTGGCTCCCGTCTCGGTGACGAGTGTCTCGATCAGCCTGGTCGGTGTCGCGTCGTATGCTGGGTTGCCGACGACAAACCCTTCTGGCGGTTCGCGGATAACCTCACTTGCCGGTCTGAAATCGTTCTCGAAGCGAAAGCCCCCGTCGACGACTTTCGCACTGGACCCGGTGACTGTAACCGGAACGTCTCGGTCGGCGGCCGTAGCGGCGATCGGGTAGGTTCCGACGCGGTTGTACAGCATGTCATCGACAATACAGTCCATTCCGATCAGGACTGAATCGATTGTTTCGAGGTAGTGACCGGCGGCACTGTCGATGATCAGGGTCGTCTCGATTCGATCTATTTCTCCCAGCACTCGGGCCGTTTTTCGTCCCAGGTGGCGGGGTCTGGCTTCCGTGATGAAAACTTCGAGGTGGGCGCCATCACGAGCGGCCGCTTCCAGGGCTTCGAGGACTGTCGAGGAATAGTCGTGGGTCAGGATCGTCGAACCGTCTTCGATCCGATCTGCCGCGTTCTCCGCAGCCCGGTGTTTGGCGGTTTCGATCGTCGAAACGACCTCCTCGATAGCCCCTTCCGTCCGCGCCTTGGCTGCCTCTATGGACTTTGGATCGGCCTCTCGAACGGTTTCGACGATTTCTCGTTGGGTCGTGATGAGAGAGGCGTGAGAGGGATTGGCACGTCTGAGTGCCGAACTGTTGTGTTCTAATTCGCGCAGGTACTCCTCGACGCTTGGATACTCCCGACCGAGGAGTTCTTCGAGGGCGTGGGAGGCATTGGCCGCGACGACCGAGGAACTGTGGGTCTGCATGGATCGGATCTCCTCGGCGGTCTCGTCGATCATACTCGTATTCCAAGCCGGTCAGTCAAAAAGGTCCCTGCTCGAGGGCTCGATCAGCCTTTGATATTGAGGATTGGGAAGGTTCTGACGACAGGATCACCAATTCCTAACTCCTGTGAGACCCTGACAACTTCGTCGACATCCTTGTAGACCCCCGGCGCTTCCTCGGCGATGGTGGCTCCGCTCTGGGCCCGCACGTAGATCTGCTCCTCGGCTTCCAGTTCGTCTTGGACGTCCTCTCCCCAAAATTCCTGTTTGGCCTGCGTGCGACTCATCAGGCGCCCGGCGCCATGGGCCGTGGACCCGAAGGACTTTTCGAGGGACTTCTCACCGCCCCGGAGCACGTAACTTCCCGACCCCATCGAACCGGGAATAATGACAGGTTGGCCGACTGCTCGATAGGCTTCGGGAACCTCGGGATGCCCTGGTGGGAACGCTCTTGTGGCCCCTTTTCGGTGGACGTACACGTCTCGCTTGACGCCGTCGATCTCGTGGGTTTCCTTCTTCCCGATGTTGTGGGCGACATCATAGAGCAGTTCCATACCCAAGTCCTGCCAGTCGCGATCGAAGACGTCGGCGAAGACCCGTCTGGTCTGGTAGGTGATCAACTGCCGGTTGACCCACGCGAAGTTGATCGCGGCGTTCATCGCACCGTAGTAGTCCTCTGCGAGGGGGCTACCAGCGGGTGCAGCAGCGAGTTCGCGGTCTGGAAGTGATTCGAGGAGATCCGCGTGTTCCTGTTCGATCTTCCGGAGATAGTCCGTGCAAACCTGGTGGCCCAACCCTCGTGAGCCACAGTGGATGAGGACGACCACCTGGTCCTCCGAGAGCCCGAACGCCGACGCGACTGATTCGTCGTAGATGTCCTCGACACGCTGGACTTCGAGGAAGTGATTCCCGCTGCCGAGGCTCCCCAGCTGTTTGCGACCTCGATCTTTGGCCTCCGAGGAGACGACACGTGGATCGGCTTCCTCCCGAAACCCGTTGTCCTCACAGTGGTCCAGGTCTGCTTCGACCGCATAGCCTTGATCGAGCGCCCACTTCATCCCTCGGTCGAGGACCGCCTCGATCGTCGAGGTGGTTCCTTCGACGACGCCGCCAGCACCCAGCCCGGACGGGATTGCGTCGAAAAGCGCGTCGACAAGTTCCTCTTCTTTTCCGTTGAGGTCCTCCGGGGTGAGATCGGTCCGAAGCATTCGGACGCCACAGTTGATGTCATAGCCGATCGACCCGGGACTGATCACCCCGTCTTCCGCGTCGATGGCTGCGACGCCGCCCACCGGGAAGCCATATCCCTGGTGGGCGTCAGGCATTGCGATTGCTGGCTCGTAAATCCCTGGTAGATGAGTGACGTTCCTGAGCTGTTCCAGGCTGAGGTCGTCGGCGATTTCTTCCAGGAGCGTCTCGCTCGCGTACACCCGAGCCGGGACGTTCATCCCCGCTTCCTGTTCGAGTTTCCAGGTTAACGGAGCGGTCCGCTCCAGAGTGAAGTCGTCGGCCTCGAATGTTGTCATATCCGATGATTGGGGCTCGCCCTACAAAGCTTTGGCTCGACTCACACGTCGACGACGACGTAGGCGTACCACCCGTCATCCTGTTCTCGCAACTCCATTTCGGAGTACGTGATCGCTTTGACCTCTCTGGCATCGATTTCTGACACGGGAACGCCCCTGGCGGTCGCTTTGACCGTCCATTCATCATCGGATTCGGTCACCGTGGCATCGTTTTCGACCGGGAGGACGCTTTTGACGTCTCGAAGGTAGAGCAACCGATCGAGGTAATCGAATAGGAGGGCCGCCTTGCGTTCCGCGCTCATGGCAACGTCGAGGTGTTTTCTCTCCAATTCGGGGATCGAGTCGACATGAGCAGCCCCAAGCCCGTCGGCGACCGCTCCGAAAACCTCCGAAAGTGTGGCTCCCCGTGCTTCGATCGCGACGTCGGCTGTATGGGCTTTGAGTTCGTAGTGACCTGTCATACCTGTTTTTGGTCGACGTTGAATACCGTTGTTTTGCTCCTGTTCTCGGTTAGTACGTGCATATTCGAACTCCGTCCGGGCGGTGGAATTATGTTTCGGGACTGGGTATCACCGCATAGTGAGTGTCACCCTCGAACAGAGAACCGTCCCACCGGGTGAGGACGACCACCTGCAGGCGGCCTGGGAGCTCAAAGAACACATCCGGGAATCCGAGGACCTCCTCAAACAGCGATGGGGCTTTTTCGCCGACGCGTACCGCAAGGCGACCGTCTATGCGTATTTTGATGATGACGAACTGGTCGGGTTTGCAGCAGCCAGAGGGGACGGCTACATTCTCTTTCTTGGGATCCATCCGGAGTATCGGGGCCGTGGCCTCGGTGAACGGTTGGTCGCGGCTATCGCAGACGATTCGAGCGGCGTCTCTTGTCACGCTCGGGTGAGTAACCAAAACGCCCTCTCCTTTTACGAGCATCTGGGTTTTGAAACGGTGCGGCGGATCGAGGATTACTACGAGGACGACGTCGACGCTTATTACATGCGGCTGGGGGACAGCGATCGGCTGATGGCACGGTTGTCAGAGTTGCTTGGCCGATAAGGCAGGACGAAACGGCTTATACATGGGGGCCGAGTACGATTCTGTCCATGGAGGAGCGAACGCGGTCCTACCTACGGGGCCGGTTCAGGGACTTCTACCGTCGAGAAGCCCCGCCAGAACCCCCGGATGCGACCGCCCGCGAGTGGGGCTACATTCCCTGGGAGGACAGTTCGGGGACGACCATGATCCGCCATCGGTCGGTCCACGACCTTGGATCCCTCGAGGCCTTTCTCGTGCGGGAACGCCCTCGTCACGTCTACTTTTCGGCCGGGCACTACGACGATCCGAGTGCCAGATCGATGGACGACAAAGATTGGCAGGGATCCGATCTAGTCTTCGATCTCGACGCCGATCATCTCCCCAGTGTGAACCCCGCCGAGGACACCTATGGGGAGATGCTCCAAACCTGCAAAGGGGCCCTGTTGAAACTCCTCGACCTCCTCGAGCGGGACTTCGGGTTCGACGAACTGAGAATCACGTTTTCGGGAGGCCGGGGCTATCACGTCCACGTTCGGGACCCCGAGATCCAGTCGCTCGACCGGGAACAGCGCCGGGAGGTCGTGGAGTACGTCCGGGGAAGCGGGCTCTCTCTCGAATCGCTGGTCAGCGAAGAGCCAGTCTCGGGACGGGGGCGAAAGACGCCGACTGCTCGTCGGTCCCTCCCGACGACCGGTGGCTGGGCTCGCAGAGTTGTGGCTCGCCTCCAGAACTTAGCCGATGAACTGCTCGGGTTGGAGGACGAGGCGGCCATCGAGCATCTCAAGACGTTTGAGGGGGTGGGACAAACGAACGCCGAAGCAGTTTTGTCGGTGCTCGAGACGAACACCGAGGCGGTCATGGCCGGGAACGTCGACGTTCACCCGGCCTTTCTCCCGGTGGTTCGAGCGATGGTCGAGCGGACTGTCGAAACCGATGCCTCGGCCATCGACGAGCCAGTTACGACTGACACCCATCGCTTGATCCGCCTGCCCGGATCCCTACACGGGGGCAGTGGACTGCGGGTCGTGCCACTCGAACGGGATGAATTGGATGATTTCGACCCCTTACGGGATGCCATTCCCGAGACGTTTCGCGGACACCAAATCGGGGTCGAGGTGGCGGATGAAACGTTGCTCGAGTTCGACGGGGAAAGCCTTAGTGTGAGCCCGGGCTACCAAGAAGTACCGGAGTACGCGGGCATCTTCCTCATGGCCCGCGGGATAGCGGAGAAGGCCCAAGCGTAATCATGGATCTATCGGAGCTACACCGTGTCCAACGACAGGAGCGATCGACCGACAGCCTCCAGGAGCTTCGGGAAACCTTTTACGCGGACGTGGCCGAGTACATTGAATCCTTGCGGGAGGAACGCTCGGCGGCTGCAGCGGAGGCCGAGGATCCGTTCAGGTCCGCCCGGGTGAGCGAACTCTCCAAGGAAATCGAGACGGCAGAGCACGTGGCTGAAGCGATTTATCAGCGTCGGATCGGCAAACTCGTCGACGAGGCAAGTCTCTCGGCGACCGGCAATGGCGGCGACAAAACCGGTCTGACCGCCGAAGAACAGGACCTCTATGAGGATCTCGTTGAGCGCATCGAGGCGAACAAGACGAAGGTCCTCGATCAGTTCTCCGGGAATCGGGTGCCGAGTAGCGATTCAATCGATGACGCAGGGGCACCCGACTCCTCGACCCGAACGCCATCAGATGAGGCTGGCCCGGGTTCACCTGATGATCCGGTCGATCCGACTCCACCGCCGGATGATTCGCTTTCGGAATCAGAACCCAGCCCGGCCGACGCGATGGGAGCCGATTTGGGCGATGGCGCCACTGGTGCATCGGATTCTGAGCTGGAGGAGACCGCGACCGAAGACCAAAACGGCGTCGACCGAACCACAGTCAGGATGACGACCGACGTCGGCGAGATTTTCGGTGTCGACGCCCAGTCCTACGACCTGAAGCAGGACGACATCGTCGACCTCCCACAAGAAAACGCCGACCCACTTCTCGATCGGGACGCCGCAGAACGAGTCGAATAATTCTCAGCCGGTTCGTTATTGGAACGTCCGACCGAGTTGGTCGTCGGCTCCGTGATCCGGTTCGGCTCTGGCTTTGTCGAAGCGTTCTTCGAGTTCCTCGTAGCGTCGTTTGATCTCTTCGTCTATCGACGGCGAGACTTCCTCGAGGGCGTATTCGAAGTGCTCCTCGGTTATCCGGACGTTGCTGGCACTCTCAGTTGCTTCCTCGGGGTCGACACTGTTGAGGAATTCCCGAGTCGCCTGCATCGTTGCTTCCCGGCAGACGGCCTCGATGTCTGCCCCCACGTAGTTCTCGGTGCGAGCAGCAAGGTTCTCGAGATCGACGCTTTCGGCGAGTGGTTTGTGCTCCGTGTGCACCTCGAAGACGGCCCGACGGGCCGCTTCGTCAGGAATCGGGACGTGAATATGTCGGTCGAGCCGACCGGGGCGCAACAGCGCATCGTCGATCAAGTCGGGTCGATTCGTGGTCGCGATGACCACGACGTCTTCGAGTGACTCGATTCCATCGAGTTCGCTCAACAGCTGGGAGACGACTCGTTCGCCGACGCCGGAGTCTCCCATCTGTCGGCCACGCTGGCCCGCGATGGCGTCGATTTCGTCGAAGAAGATCACGGCCGGAGCGTTCTGTCGGGCCTTCTCGAAGATTTCACGAACGCCTTTCTCGGACTCGCCGACGTACTTGTTGAGTAGTTCGGGGCCTTTGACCGAGATGAAATTGTTCCTGGCCTCGTTGGCAACCGCCTTCGCGAGCAGCGTCTTTCCCGTTCCGGGCGGGCCATACAGGAGGATGCCCCGGGGTGAATCGAGGTCCATCTGCTTGAAGACCTCGGGATAGTCGAGGGGCCACTGAACGGTTTCGCGCAGCCGCTCTTTGGTCTCTTCCAGGCCGCCGACCTCCTCCCAGGTGACGTCTGGAATTTCGACGAAGACCTCTCGAAGACCCGACGGAGTGATACCTTTCATCGCTTCCCTGAAGTCGTCGTCCCGGACGGTCAGGTCCTCGAGGATCTCGGCGTCGATTTCGTCGGCTTCCAGGTCGATCTGTGGTCGAATGCGCCGAAGGGCGTTCATCGCGGCTTCCTTTGCCAACTGTTCGATGTCGGCGCCCACGTAGCCGTGTGTATTTTCGGCGTATCGGTCGATATCGATGCTCTCCTCCAGGGGCATCCCTCGCGTATGGACCTGGAAGATCTCTTTACGGCCCTCCCGATCTGGGACGCCGACCTCGATCTCCCGGTCGAATCGACCGCCTCGACGGAGCGCGGGATCGATGGCGTCCACTCGGTTCGAGGCTGCGACCACGACGACATCGCCCCGCTCTTCGAGACCGTCCATCAGCGAGAGCAACTGGGCGACGACCCGCCGCTCCACGTCCCCGGACGTTTCCCCGCGCTTGGGGGCAATTGAGTCGATTTCGTCGATGAAGATGACGGCCGGAGCCTTCTCCTCTGCCTCTTCGAAGACCTCCCGGAGTTGCTCCTCACTCTCGCCGTAATACTTCGACATGATCTCCGGCCCGGAGATCGTCTGGAAGTGAGCGTCGATCTCGCTGGCCACCGCTTTCGCGATGAGGGTTTTCCCCGTTCCTGGGGGCCCGTGGAGCAGCACGCCTTTTGGCGGTTCGATCCCCAGTTGCTGGAAGAGCTCAGGGTGACGCATCGGCAACTCAATCATCTCACGGACCTGTTCGAGTTCGTTGTCCAGGCCGCCGATGTCTTCGTACGTGATGCTCGGGGTCTGGGTGTCGGCAGGTTCGGCGCCCGACCCGACCTCCTCTGCCGGCTGTTCGCTGACGCGGACATCAGTGGAGTCGGTCACAACGACCGTTCCATCAGGGTCTGTTTCCGCGATCTTCAGCGGAATCTGTTGCCCGGAGACCGCAGCCATACCCCCGAGTCCGAGGGAGACGTGGACGGTTTGGCCGGTTGTGACCGGTCGTCCCGAGAGTTTATCCCGAATCATCGGTTCGATGTTTCCGCGGATCCGGAGGTTCTGCGGGAGCGCGATGGTCACGGCGGTCGCTGGTTTGATTTCGGCTTTGGTGACTTTGACCCGATCATCGATACCGACGTTTGCTTCTTGCCGGAGGCGGCCGTCGATTCGGATGACGTTATTCCCCTCGTCTTCGGGATAGCCTGGCCAGACACGGGCGACGGCTTTTCCTTGTTGGGGACCTTCGAGAAGGATGTAATCGCCATTTTCGAGGTCTAACTCCTCCATCACACGTCTGTCGATGGCCGCCAGGCCTCGCCCGGCGTGCTTTTGCTTGAGCGGTTTGACGACGAGTTTGAGCGGGTCGCTCATTGGCCTCTCACCTCGATGGTGAGGACGCCGTTCGTGATAAACGTATCCGCCTCTCCCGTCTCCGGAAGCTCGAGCTCGAACTGGGACTGGCCGTTTCCGTGTTCGAGGACGATCAGCGCAACGTCATCGAGCAGGTCGACGCTGGCGTGGTCAACCCACGGGCCGAGATCCACGACGATCCTGTTTCCCCACTCGAACTCGTCTCGCCGCATCGGTACATCCGACAGTATCTCAGCATTTGGTTCCATGGTGATGACTCTCCGTAACTCGTTCTACTATTTAAATCTGTTGGGAAATAACCCAGTGAAGGCGGCGGTTTATGTTTTCGCTAGTGGTGTTGCGGTTCCAACCCAGTCGAAGCCGCTCCGGTTCCCTGATCTCAGTTTCCTGGGAAACTTCCGTCTTCGACGGCCCTCCGATAGTCGCCGATTGCCGACCGCATTTCCCCGGCGACGTCACCGAACTGCTTGGAAAACGGGGGTGTTTTTTCAGTCAACCCAAGGACGTCTGCCAGAACGAGCACCTGCCCGTCGGTGTCCGGACCTGCTCCGATCCCGATCGTCGGGACATCGACGGCCTGGGTCACCGACCGCCCGACTGAGTTTGGAACGTGTTCGATGACGACCGCGAATGCCCCAGCATCGGCATGGGCCTTCGCGATTTGTTCAATTTCCGCGACTTCGGACTCGGTAGTGCCCTTCTGTCTCAGTCCGCCTTCCTGATGGGCATGCTGGGGGCGGGTCCCGACGTGAGCCATCACCGGAATTCCTCGGTCGGTCAGTTGTTCCGTGAGCGATTCCGTATGGGGGCCGCTTTCGAGTTTGACGGCATCGGCGCCGACGTCTTTCAGCATGCGACCACAATTACGGATGCTCTCACTCAGATCTACTCCGTAGGAAAGAAACGGCATGTCCGCGACGACTGTGATTTCTGTTGTCCCTCTAATTACTGCGGCCGTGTGACGCTCCATTTCGGCCAGGGTCACCGGGAGGGTCGAGTCGTAGCCGAGCACAGTGTTTCCGAGACTATCCCCAACGAGAATGATGTCAACCCCGCTTTCCTCGATTAGCCGCGCCGTCGGGGCGTTGTAGGCAGTGAGCATGGTGATCGGTCCCGATGCTGCCCGGTCCCCGAGGTCGCCGATGCCGGTCATACGCCATGCTGGAACGGCAAATCGCTTAAAAACCGCCCCCAAAAGGGGCTATTCGAGACGGGATAGGGCGTCGTCGACGTCGAACGCTTCGGTCTGCTCTTCCCCTTCGTTGGCGCGTTCGACGTCCTCCTGCTCCTCGTCAATCTCGACCTCCGGCCCACCGTCGTCATTGTACTCGCTGTGAACGCCCCAGGGCATTAGCCTCCCCTCACTAGCTGCGTTCCTCGGTCTGTGCGGCCCTGTTCCTGCATATTGGTTCGTACGGGAGAGGGTTATATTCCCGTTTCGGCTTGGGTCACGAGGAATTTCCGAACCGTTTCGATGTCGGCATCGAGGCCACCACCCTGTGCGAATGTCTGACCGCCTCCACCGCCACCGCCGAACTCGTCGGTGACCCTGTCGATGATTGCTGCGGCGTCGACTGATCCATCGGTGGCGACGACGACAAATGGCCGCCCGTCGCCACCTGTCGCGGCCATAACCGGCGATACCTCACCGGCCAGATCTTGGATACGTTCGCCAATGTCGTTTGCCTCGTAGCCCTCGACGGTCCCGATCTGCCACTCGTCAACCGTCTCCATGTCCCGCAATGCGTCCTCGAGAGCGGCGTTTTTGTACGATTCTAGCTTGGATTCGAGGGTCTCGACCTCGGATTGCAGCCGCCGGACTTCCTCGGGAAGGGCTTGGACAGTCGTTCCGATTTCCCCTGCTGCCCGACGTGCCGACCGATGTTCGCTGGCCTGCTGCTCGATTCCGGAGGGACCGACAGCGAACTCGATTCGGGTCAGCCCTTCGCCCGGGTTCGAGCGGTCCAGCACCGTCACCGGTCCAACTTCCCGCGTGTTCGACACGTGTGTTCCGCCACAGGCCGCAACGTCCCAGCCATCGATGGTAACGACTCGGATACTGTCGGCTTCGGCCATCACTCCTTCCTCTGTCGCCGTGTTGAACGCGATGTCTTCCAGATCCATCGCTTCGTCCCGCGGGAGTTCATCCCACGAAACGTCTCGGGAGTCCCAGATCGCTCGATTCGTCAACCGTTCGAGCTCGACCAGCAGGTCATCATCAACGTCAGTCGTGGTGGTGAAATCCACTCGCACCTTCTCGTCGGTGATGTCAAAGCCACCGTATCCGATATCTTTGAACACGTGGCGACCAGCCCCGTAGATGATGTGACTGGCGGTGTGGGCCCGCATGGTATAGGTCCTGAACTCCCTGTCTATCACCGCGGCGATAGTGTCGCCGACGTCGAATGCCGGCTCACGCTCGAGTGTATGGAGTACTCTCCCGTCTCTTGACTGGACATCCACGACAGGGATCCCCCCGATGGTGCCTCGATCGGCGGGTTGCCCCCCGCCTTCCGGGTAGAAGTATGTGCCCGACAGTGCCACGTCGAGCCCCGAAATCGATTCGACGCCTGCTTCGAACTGCGTAATGTAGGGTTCGTTCGGACCGCGTGACTGAGCCATTACACTCACAAGTCGGAGCCACGTAAAAAACCGGTCGGTCGACTCTCGATTACTCGTCGATCAATTCGAGGTCGAGTTCGGCCTCTAAGGTCCGAATCAGCGATCCGCCGACTGAGGCCGAGGTCGCGCGGCCCTGTTCCACGGCCAGCAGTTCGTTTTCGTCGATGTCTATTTCCGCTGCGAGTTCCTCGCGCTGATAGCCGGCGGCCTGACGGGCCTCTTGAACCCGCTCGCCATACTCGTCGACGAGATAGGGGAGGCGGTCGCCCTCGTAATCGGTTCCGTCTTGCTCCCAGTGGGTAGAATCGCCGGAGACGGCGTCCATCGCTTTGGCAGTGTTCTGCGCGGCTCGCTTGCTGCGGCTTTTCGTGGCGTCACTGCTCTCAGTCGTTTTCGAGGAGTCACCTGTGGTCTCCCCCAGGGACGCACAGTCCGGACACACCGAGAGTGTGGCCCCTTCGACAGTGGCTGTTTTGAGGTCGTCGGTGGCGGTCCCGCAGAGTTCACAGGTTCCGCCGTCGCCACCGCCGCCGGCGCGGCCGGTGGAATACTTCGCCATACCCTCCCGTATAGGACGGGGCCATTTGAATAATCCGTTTAGGAACTCGGTTTAGTCGTCGCCGCTGCCGTCAGTGGCGACTGACTGCCGTTCCATACTGTCGTCCGTCGCGCTCCTGTCTTGGGGGCCGGAGGGCCCGGTCTCTGCGCCCTGGTCGTCGGAGCCAAACTCGAAGTCAGTCGTGTTCGTCCTCGAACCCGATCCGGATGTTTTGTGCGTGGTGCTGGAACGATTCCGTCGCCGTCCCATTGCTCCATCCGCAACGTGGAATTGGGAGAGCCTGGATTTCAGGTCCTCGGCGTTCTCAGCCAGATCCGTCGTGTTCTCGGCGACATCGCCGAGCGTCGCGGCTTGTTCCTCTGCGGCGGCGGCGACCGTCTGGGACTCGGCAGCAGTTTGATCGCTGATCGCCGCGATTTCCTCGATCATCGCAACGACGTCCTGCATCGATTCGGCCTGTTCGGCGGTTGCGTCATTGACCTCCTGGATGGAGGTGTTGATTTCCGAGACGTTCTCGGCCATATCGTCGAAGGCATCAGTGGCCGTTTTCACGGTTTCAGCTCCGGTTTCCACCCGCTCGTCCATCTCTTCGATTTCCGCGACGGTCTCTTGGGATTGGGCTTGAACGTCAGTGATCAGCCCCTCGATCTCTTCGGCTGACTCTTTGGTCTCTTGGGCCAGTGACTTGACCTCCTCAGCCACGACGGCGAACCCGTCGCCACTCGCATCGGCTCTGGCGGCTTCGATGCCGGCGTTCAGTGCCAGGATGTTGGTCTGGTCCGCGATATCGAGAATGACGTCCGTGATGTCTCCGATCTCTTCGAGGGTTTTGTTGAGGGTTCCGACGGCCTCGGTTACCGATTGACTCCGCTCGCGGAGCGTATCCATTTCGGCTTCTGCGTCCTGGGCGGCTTTCTGCCCTGTTTCGCCGACCGCTGTGGTCTGATCGGTGAGGGTCGCGACGTTGTCCGAGGAGGCTGTGATCTCCTGGATTGTCGCCGAGAGATTCTCGGATTCGTCCGAGGCTTCATCGAGGCGGTGGCTTTCCTCGTCGACGCCGGCCGATATCTCCTGGACCGATTCGCTGATGTCCTCACTTGCGTTTTGGACCTCTGCAGCATTCGTTTCAACGGCCTTGCTTTCGTCGGCCACGTCGTTGGCGAACTGAATGAGGTCGCTCAGGACACTCTCCCATTCGTCGACCATTCCGTTGAATGCCTGTCCGATCCCGGCCATTGCCTCGTGGTCGGTGTTGGCATCGAGTCGTTGGGTAAGGTCCCCGTTCGTGACGGCCTCGATGGTCCGTTGATAGGCCTCGGCGGTTTCGGTCAACTCGGTATTTCGTCGTTCGATGGCCGCTCGCTTTGTTTCGAGGTCATCGATGCGTTCCTCGAGGTTCGTCTCCATTCGACTGAGCGCCGCCCCGAAGCTCCCCGGGACGTCTTCTTCGAGGACGTCTGCGTCGAATTCCTCTCGACTCAGCGCTTCTGCCTGGTCCCTGACAGTCACGAGATAGGTGTGCATTTGGCCGAAGCAGCGGACGAGATCACCGATCTCGTCGCGCTGGTCAGTCTCCGGAATCCGTTGTTCGAGTTCGCCTTTGGAGATCGACTCGGCGGCTGTTTTCATTTCTTCGACCGGGGTGACGAAGTCCCGTTTGAGGATCAGGATCGT
>NZ_JAZKRK010000011.1:0-57640 GCF_036626455.1 Halodesulfurarchaeum sp.
GACGGCGCGTATCCCCGCCCTGAAGGGCGAGGTTTTGCGCCTGCTTAACTCATAAGGAAAGCCCCCACGCCAATGTGCCAGATGGTTTGGGCGAGTGCGGTGAACATTGCTGCTCCGGCTAGTAGCAGTCCGGTTCCGAAGATGACTCGCTGGCGAGTGAACCGGGTGAGGAGATACCCTGTAGGGAGCCGCGGCACCGCGCTTCCGAGCCATGCGAGTGTCGCGATCAGCCCGACAGTCGCTTGGCCGGTGTCAAACACCCGAATGAACTGATCCAGCAGCGGGGCAAAGACCACGCGGCCGAAATTGACCAGAAAAACCAGCACCAAAAGCGAGGAGAAAACCTGCAGACGTTGACGTTCGACGACGTCCGATTCCGGAGGCTGCACAGTTCTGATTTACCCATCTCGCCCATCAAGGTTTGCGATTCGGTCCGTCCGACAGAGCCACCCGCAATCGGACGTATTCCCGGACCGGAAACGGCGCCTCGGCCTCGATTTTGGAGCGCAACGTTTCCGCATCGCCGAACCCGTACCGAGAGGCGACTGTATCGACGTCAATCGGACCCCGACTCATCTGAACGATGAGGTGATCGCGAATCCGTCCTCGAACGGAAACAGGCCTGTAGGACGATTCGATGGCGAGAATGGCAGCGACCGTCCGAAGTGATAGCTCGTCGATCGGGTCGGTCCCACTCGCTGGCAATTCCCCAATGGCTTCGACCTGTTCGGGTTCGAGTCCGGTCGCTGTTGCCACCTGCTCCACCCCTTCCGAACGAACAATCGGTGCGAGAACGGCCCCCAATCGACGTTTCAGTCTCGTAACCTCGTCCCACTCAGCGTTGGTTCGATTTCCGTCTGACACCTGGGATTCGGGAGCGGCCAGAAACCTGGCAATCAATGGCCGCGTCATCGCGCTTCACCACCCTGGAGAGGTTTCGACGGCCTGTCCATCTGTATCACCAACGCCAGTTCCGCCTGGCGGGACCACAATGACGACTCCCGTTCGAGCCTCGAGGGAGAGTGCCCGGTTCGTCCCCAGAACCTCTGGCGTTCCGTCGGCATCGATGTCAGTCCTGATATGCGTGTTCTCTCTAACGTACTCGACGGTACCGTTTGCTCCACGGCCTGGCGCTGCCCGGCGGCTACGGACAGCAAACCGGTCGTATGTCCCCTGAACTTCGACCGTCCACGCGTTAGCTGTCGCGTACCAAGACCCCGGAACAGGCAGGAGCGGCAATCCGGCTGGGAGGCTTCCGACGGTCTTTCCTGTCCCCCCACTCCAGGCTCGCTTGCCAGCGGCCGTGCCCGCTGCTTTCGCCGATTCCTCAACCACCCCACTGGTCTCTGTGGTGACCTCGGTCCGGGCAGCCTCGACAAGCGATTGGGACACCTGAACGTCGGTCTCGGAGCGGGCTTCGGCACTCGCGATACGAAGCGCAACCCGAAGCCGGTCTCGCTCAGTTGCTGGGAGGCTCCGGGGAAGCCGCTCCGCCACAGCAGCCGCCAGCCTTCCGTCGGCCACAGCCAGCGCCTGCGAGTGGACGTCCGACCACTCGGTATTCGCCGACTGAACCAGTTGGTGGGCCTGTCCGACCCCCACTGACGGGGCAAGCACCGAGCGGAACCGGTCGTTCGCATAATCGACCGATCGGTCAAGGTCCCGTCGCAACGACCGAACCGCCTGTCGGTCACCGTGATCTGTCCGCTCCGATGCTGCGAGTGTCTGTGCTCCCGTCCGAATCGAAACCGACTGGCTGTCACCAGCACCGACCCGCTCGGCGATTCCATCAGCCGCATCACCGTAGGGCACGGTAAAGAGGTTCACGTTCCTGGCGGCGAGTGTGGGGTCGTGTCCGCTTGGCGGTTCGACTGAGAGATACGCCGGGCCACCGTCCACCGACGAAACATAGGCATCGGCTGAGGGCTGGGAGCGTTCAGGAGGGTCGGTCGGAACCATTTGGGACTGCAGTTGGTCCGCGAACGCGTTCTGAGCCCGTTGCACCAGCGGTGTTCGAGATTCCAGTTGTTCGGTGACCCGATCGAAATACGAGTGTCGGGCCGCGGTGACAGCGCGCTCAGCGGCTGACCCGTATCGGTTCGGTGTGTCCAGCAGATCGTGACGGTTTGTTTGGATGGCACTCGCGAGTTCCGCCGCAGGATTCGTGGAACTGGCGACCGACCGGGTTTCAACCGAGACCGAGACCTCCTGAACGGCCCGTCGGAGGTCGGCTGTTCGGCTGGTCGCCCGATCCGTTACCGCCTCCGGGGGCTCGACATGGACGGTTCGCCACCCAGAATCACCGCCCCCAGACACGGCCGCCAGGGACCGCTCCTCCACCGCCGATCCGGAGAGAAGTCGGGCCGTCCCAGCGGACCGCAGGCGGTCCGTCGCTACCTCTCCAAACGGACACTGACCATCGGGCCGGTTCGGGGCTACCCCGGGGGCTTGGTACCGACAGTCCAGATCGAGAGTAACCTGGTAAGTCGTCCGCTTCAAATCCTGAGTCGTTTCGAGGGTTCCGTTGCCGGACCAGTAGTGAGTCGTTACCTGTTCCTCAATGACTCGCCCTCGGTAGGTCCGCAGCGTCGAACCGTGCCCGGGCCAAAAGTCCCCACCATCGTGCCATCGCTCCGTGCTCGTGTCCGCAAACAGTTCAGTCGCGTTATCTGGGCGCGATCCGAAGGACGTATACTCTGTCTGTTGACGCGATGCTCGGCTTTGGACACGCACGTCCCCACGGTACACCCTCTCGACCGTGTCTGCGAGACTGCGGCCATCTCGCCCATCGACAAATGCCAAATAGGCAGTGTCAGCAGCATGATCGGCGTCGACTGACTGTTCAGAATCGACGACACTCGGGATCGGAACGTCCGGCGAACCAGCAGGCTCGCCTGCTCCTGTCGGCTCGCCTTGGGGCTTGCCTAACTGGGACTTCACGGTTTCCTCGGCCCCGAGGAACACGTCCCGAGCAGCGACTTCCGTGGCAGCCACTGTTGTTCCGTTCCGCCCGTCCGGGTCTTCAACTCCGAAAACTGCCGCCTGCTGGGCAAGCAAGGCGTCGTTCGCCATCACCTCCACGTGCCGGTTCGCCAGCACGTTCTCGATCGGTGCGCCCCCGTACTGCGCATAACCACGCATCCAAACGATTGGGAAGAGTCGCGCAGTCAGGTCCTGGGTCAGGCCCGATTTGGTGATCCCTGCGTTCAGTCGGCTTTCGTACCGGTTCGTTCTGTCGTGGAGTTCGAGGGCTGGCATCGCCATTGTTAGCGTGGCGTTGTACCGAAAGCGGTCGATAAGCCGGTCGTGACGGGTCACGGTTACCTGCAGGCCCTCGACCCGAACCCGATACCGATCCGCCGAAACTGACCGAACCGAAACGTTCGACAGCGCCTGTCGGGCCGTTTGAGGATCCGTTATCGGCGGCAGTGTCACGGTTGCCTCGACGCTGTCGCGGCTGGCGTTCGTCTCGGCGAGTGCCGTCCGAGCACCACTGGCGATTCGTAGTTCCAATGCGTCACGAAAGGTATTCTCGTTCGAAAGGATCGTGCCGTACCCCGTGTCACTGGGTTCGAGTACCGGTTCGGCCGCGGCTGCACGGCCTGCGTCTCGCACCGCCGCATCAAGTGCCAGCCGTGCTTCCAGTTCGACGTCGGACACCACCTCATCCGTCACCGGTTCCGTCGCCGGCGGTGGTGCAAACGAAACAGCATAAAACGAACTCGAAAGTAACAGCAAGGCCCCCAGAAATGCAAACGGGATCCGGCCTCGCTTGTCACTGGCAAAGGTCATGGCGACCACCGTCTGAGGACGACGACCGGTTGGCACTCAGTCTCGTTAATCCCAATCGGTTGTGGCAATTCGTACACAGTTGCCCGAATTGGTCGGTCGCCAGGCGGCGTTCGCCCTGCGAGAAGGGGGTCGGCCTCCTGAGTGCCCCGACAAACTCCGATCACCTGTACGGGTGCGCCATGTGTTTCGACGTGATCGGTGATCGCGGCTCTGGTTGCCTGCCGGTATGCGACCTTCCTGCTCGAGTTCGCTCCATCTCCCGCGAGTGCTGCATCTGCAAGGTGTCCCCCGACCGTTTCATGCACCGTCCAATTACTCCCCTCACTCTCGAATTCGACGGTGAGTGAACTGCCCAAGATAGCAGCTTGCCCACCATCAGAAGGTGTCTCGATCGGCGCCGGGACCGCTGTCGCGACGACACCGGTGGCGATCCCAACCAAGAGTAATCCCAGCACCACGTCGATTGGAGTGCTGATGGCTCGATCGGCGGTCATGCATCCACCCGGAGGACTCCTGGAACTTCGCCTCGCTCGCTTCGGATGAGGACGTGCCGCAGGCGGGTCCGTTGTGCATCGTCCGGTGGTGTTCCCCAGTGCCAAGTTCGCCCATCTGCCCGAAGGGTTACGGCCATTTCCTGTGGCAACGCACCGTCGAGGTCATCCAATCGGTCGGGCACGACCACGGAGCCCTCGCTCAGGATCCCCACAGTCCGGGTCATCGTCGCGTCCGAAATCCTGGTATCCGTGGGGAGTGTTTGGTCTGCCAGCGTGCCGCCATAAAGTGACACCCCGATCGCAAAGACGGCAAGCCCCAGAAGCGCAGGGAGCGGTTCGACTTGGGCCCTACGTGGCGACGAGAACACCGCTCACCTCCCCATAGTGGACCTGTTTGATCCGGAGTGTCTCACCGGCAGGCCGCCATTCTGGCGGTTGTATCCGGGCTTGATGCATCGCTGCGCCGAACCGTCCCGGGTTCACGAACACGGACTTGGGCGAGTGTCCATCAAGAACGTACCCCAGCGAGGAGTTCGGGGGCACCGGTGTGATAGGGCCGTAGCGAATCGATGCATGTGACCTACCGCCCGAGCCGCGGAGTCCGATCCGCTCGGGACCGAGCCGAACGGTCTGCGCCCTGAGATCCACGACGGCTTCCCCTCCATGCTCGCTGACTGCGACGTCTTCGATGGCCGTTGCTGCTCGATCTGCATCGGGTGCGGCGGTTGGGACGCCCAATACGACACCCAACATCACTGCCGATCCAACCGCCAACCCGACCCAAACCCAGGTCGTTTCGGCGGGCATTCCGAACATGGGCGGGCTTGGTCCGGTTCTGGTACTTAAAGGTACACCAGCGACCGGGCGGCGAGAAAGGAGAGCGGATACACAAGCCCGCCGACAGCCAGTGCGATGGCGCTCTGATAGCCCATCCGAACCGGGTCAAATCCGCGAGCGAGGACGACAGAAAGCGACGGGAGGATTGCAGCTAAGAGGAGCACATAGACGCCGATGACCTGGCCCAATGCTGCGACATCCAGGGCCTGCCCGGAGCCGTCTACGGCCTTCATTCCAGTTGCAAGCGCCACCGTGACTCCGGCAATTGCCGGGGCAAACACCACGGCGGTCTGCCGAAGCGTACTCGTGGTTTGGGCAAGTTCACGTCGCGCAACCCGCTCGACAGCGAGCAGTTCGTCGAGGTACGTCCCGACCGACACGAGAGTTTGGCCGCCGGATTTCCCGTAGTCCCCGGCCGTCATCACGAGGGCGAGTCCCGCTTCTACCCGTTGGCTCGGAACGTCCGTCAAAAGCCCATCGTCGCCGAGAAACACCGTCGCCATGGGTTCGCCCGATTGCTGCTGTCGAGTTGCGCCTCGGGAAAAGAGCGCTCCGATCGGGCCGTCAAAGCGGTCCGCAACCGAGGCGACCGTCGTTTCCACGGGATTCCCTTCTTCGAGGCGCTGGCCGACTATCCTCAGCGCGTCTGGAAGTCGGGCTTCGAGACGGTCCAGCCGGCTCTGGGTTTCGATAACAGGCTGGAGCCAGACGAACACCCCCGTTCCAATGCCGACACCGACAGCAGTGATCGGTGCGGTCCACTCAGGTGCAACGAGCGAGATTCCCACCCCCGCGAAACCGGCTGCTCCAAACCCGGCCCCAATAGCCCAGGAAACGGGTCTCGCGTCGGAAAGCAACCCAAGGTCGAACGCCGTATCACTCACGGCCGGACGACTGGCCCACAGCCAGAATCCGCTCCCGGCCAATCCGATCGGGATGAGGAAGTCGTACATGACCCCAAGAGCCACCGTGGACACGCCACCACCCGAGGAAGCAAGCACCGGGAGCAATCCGACCAGCGCGAGGGGAAGCATCACTCCAAACGCGTAGATCCCCATTGCCGGGCCACGAATGGCCGTCGAAAATTCGACTACCCGTTCGCGAGCGCCCTCGAGTACGGCGTCGAGCGCATCTTCCAACGTTTCCTCGCGCCGTTCGCGCGGGGCGTCCATTGCAACGGCCATGAGTGTGACCGCCCGCTGCAGCGACCGGTCCTCACTCACCCACTCGGCGGCAAAGGCTTCAAACGCCCGCTCGCCCGAAACCGCTGCGACACGATGCGCACGAAGCGAACGGCTCAAACGCCCCTCGACGGCCTCCGTCGCGAAATCCGCTGCCCGTTCCAGGGACGGTGTGAGTGTGAGTTGGAGGATCGCGAAGGCCAAAAGGTCAGGTGCGCGGCCGACGGCACGACTGCGGGCGAACGTTTCGAGCAACTCAGCACCACGAGGACAGAGTACCTGCAGTGTAAGCCGTGCTCGAACATGGCGGACCCAGGCTCGGTCGGTCGACTGCTCACCCATCCGCATGTGCCTCCTGTGGTGATGGGCCGCCATGGAGTGTAGACCGTTGGAGGGTCTTTGCTCGTTCTTCGATGTGTTGTCTCGTGTCGGCGTAGGTTTCGTCTGGCCGAGTGAGCGAGGTCACGATCTGGCTATTGCCCCGCTCGAGTCGCGGCGAAGCGTCGAGCGCCCCGTCATCGTACTCGAAGAGTGTCGCACTGCCGCCCTCGAGAACTTCCTCAATCTTCGTAACCCGTTTGCCCGACGGGGCCGGCGCTATGGTCACCAGCAGATCCGTCGCCGCGAACGAGGATTCTGGAACACCGAGGTCGGCCACGACCCGCTCTTTCACGCCATCGTATCCGTCACCGTGAATGGTCCCGATGACCGTATCACTGGCCGCCCCAACCCGCATCGCCTCGTACAGCACGGCTGCTTCTTCACCCCTGACCTCGCCGACCGCTAGCGCACCGTTCCCGAATCGGAGTGCCGTCCGGAGCGCCGTCGCCGGATCGATAGCAGCGTCCGGGCCGGAGGCGGCTTCGAGTCGCTGCACGTCCCGCCCGGCTGTTTGGAGAGCACGGACGGGCAGTTCTGGCGTGTCTTCGATAGCAAGCAGTCTGGTTTCTGTCGGAAGTTCCCAGAGCAGTGCGGAAGCCATCGTGGTTTTGCCCGCCCCTCGCGGCCCGGCAACGAGCATAGCCGCCCCGCGAGCCATTGCGACCGAAAGAAGTGCTGCGGCCTCAGCTGAGACCGTCCCGTTGTCGACCAGTCGCTGCAACCGCCACTGAGCCGTTCCCTCAGCTCTGAGCGCGAAGGCGTACCCGTCGCTTGCGGGTTCCCTGACACCAGCCACGCGAATCGAATCAGCCTGGCCGATTCCCGACAGTGTGGCGTCGATGGTTGGCGCCGCACGGGAAAACGCCACTCCACTTACCGTCCGTAGCCCGGCCGCGAGCCGATCAGTCCCGCGCTCAGTGAGTGTGACGTTCGTTCGAAGTTCCGCCCCGTCGACACGGACGTAGAGTGGGTTCTCGGTCGCCGGGGCGTTGACGAAGACTTCTGAAAGGCGGTCATCGCTGAACAGGTCCTCGAAGACGCCGTATCCGGCGGTGTGTTTTTTCAACACCTCCGTGAGCGTATCGACCGGGCAGTTCGAGCCCGCAACCCCCGAAATGGCGGCGCGATAGTCTGTCGGAGAGCCCGCCTCCGTGGAGACCAGTCGATCTTTTGCACTTGCAAGTGTGGCGAGTGCGTCGTCGTCAAGGGTGTATTCGAGCGGTTCGAGCTGGTATACCGAGCGTTGGTCCGGTCGGTCGTAAATCCGAACAGTCGCCCCGGAGTCGACGACTCGTGAGACCCGCAGTTGTCCATCCTCCGGTGGCACGGTGTCGAGGTAACTGGCAGTTATCCGCGGGATTCGTCGGGGTTCGAGGAAGGCCGCGGTGGTTTCGGAACGATCGTTAAAGCGCGTGAGCCCGGTCGTCTTGGCGACCTCCCCAACAAGTCCAGCCCGGCCACTTGCTTCCGCAGCCGCGCCAATCGGGTCTTCACGTGCAAGGGTAGCAAGTCGGTTAGCACGGCCGGAGACCCGGCTGGCGAAGTGGCTTGCTGCTCGAAGCACGTCGACGGCCTCACCCTCGTACAACCGGTCGACGCCACGAGCGCTGAGCGTAATGCGTTCGATTGGAGCCGAGCCGATGGCTTCGATGACCGTTCGACGACACGCACTGTGCTCCTTCAGGATTCCATCCAATGGGCACTCCGCGGTGTCCACCTCCAGCGTGGTTCCCCGAACAGTGGGAGTGCACCCACATTCGGGATTCTCTGAGTCGGATCGGCCGAACATGGACACGGGTGGGCTGGTCCCCCTACTTGAACCCTCGGGCAACCGTAATGACAGCAGTGCCGTCGACTCGGCGATAGTGAAGGGTCAGTTCGGTAGATTCCCGAACAGTGAGTGAATCGTTCCAGCTGACGGCTCCGTCGGGTCCATGTGGTCTGATCGTCTCGTTGAGCACTGTGTGCCCAGGTGGGTCACCAGGAACCATCGTCCGAATCTGACTGCGCCCCGAGGTGTTGCCATCCGCAGGCGGTCCGATTGTAATTCCTGCATCGGCCGGTTTGTCAGGAAGCGAAACGCGCACCCGGCGAGTGGCTGCTGGCACCCCAGGCGGAACTGGGTCACTCTGTCGAACAAGGGCCATTGCCGCCGTATTAAGGTCATCTACCGTCGTCGAAAGCTGGCGATCGGCCTGTGTCCGTTGGGCGGCCTGGATCGCCGGCATGGATGCCGCGACGAGCGCCCCCGCGAGAACAACCGCAAGCAGGAGCCGGAGACTCATCGGAGTGATCGAAGGCGGTCGATGAGGCTGGACTCCGGTTGCGTTTCAGCGTCCTCGTCAGGTTCAGCGGTCGCCGTGGACGCTGATTCGGCAGATTGCTGTTTGGCTGTGGCGATCGGCGGTGGTGTTTTCGGGGCGGATTCGAGTCGCTCGACGGCTGCAAGCGCGGCATCCGCCCGCCGTTCGACGGTCTCATTGACATGTTCGACGGTCCCGACGTACCCTCGCACAGCCTTGAGACCCGCTTCGAGTTCGGCGACCGTTGATTCGAGGGTCTCGATTCTGTCGCGGAGGTCGGCGTGGTCGGAACGTGTCCCCGATTCCCCGGCCGGTGGCTCACTCCCGGTTGTCTTGGCCGTGTCTGCCGGCTCCGCAGACAGCCGTCGTTCCAGTGCGCCCACCCGCTCGTCAATACTCCGTCGCTCTGGCATCGCTCAAAGGTGGGCCGGGGCTCCGGGATAAAGGTCAGGACGGGGCGAACTGGGAACGAGTTACGCCAAACTTTCGCCGTCGAATTCGCCCGACTCGTAGTCTATCTCCATCAGGTCAAGAATCGTCGGCGTGATGTCGAGCAGATCGGTGTCAGCCGGGACACTGAGATCCGAATCATCGATCAACAGGGTGGCTTCAGCGAAGGTGTGCATGCCGTTCCGGGGCCCCGAGTCGAAGACGGAATCGTGGCCCGAGAAGCCTGATTTCAGATCGAAGCCGTCGTTCGGAATGGCCACCAGATCGGGTGCAATGTCGTCGTGCGGGCCCGAGAAGGCGTCTTCCTTGGGAACCACACGTTCGACGACCTCCCGACCGTCCGGCCCAGTGAGGGTCTCGAGCGCCTCTTTGAGTTCCGTTCGAACCGACTCGTACTCGGCCTCGGGAACCGACCCACATGGATCGCGCCCTTCCAAGTTGATGTAGAAGCGCCCGGGGATGAACGAATATGCCCTCGTCTCTGCGTCGATGTCCGCGAGGTCTTCGGGGTCGTGGGACGAATACGAGAGCCAGCCTTCCGCCTCAAGCCACGCATTCAGATGGACTTCGTGGTGGAGCGTTGTGAAGCCATGGTCGCTCGCGACGAGCATCGTGGCATCATCCGGGAGTTCATCGCGAAGGGAGCCCAAATGTTGGTCGACAGTCTCGTAGAACTCGAGGAACTCCGCCTGGTACTCGCCGTCCGCCTCGTAGTGTTCGAAAAGGAAGTGATTGACCCGATCGGTCGTCATAAAGACGCCGAAAAACAGGTCCCAGTCGTCTCCTGTGAGGTAATTCTTGAAGGCCTCGTACCGTGCATCGAGGGTCTCGTGAGCGTCCTCGATGAACGCCGACTTGTCCGCTTCGTGGCCCAGTTTCGCGTTCACGTCGATCCGGTAGTCCATGGACTCCAGTTCCGACGCGAAGGACTCGGGCACAGCTGCCTTCTCGACCGATGGTGACAGAAATCCTGACACCATCCGATTCGGTTCTCTGTCCGGCGGGAAAGTCACGGGCACGTTCATGACCGTCGTGTCACGACCCGCCTCTTGGACGCGGGACCAAAGTCGGGTCGACTGCACGTCGTTCCCCATGGGAACATAGGTGTCATACGAACCGACTTCCCGGTCCTGGAAGCCGTACACGCCAGTTTTCCCCGGATTCGTGCCCGTTGTCAACGCGGGCCAACACGCGCTTGACTCCGGCGGAACGATACTCTGCATCGGCCCGCCAGCGCCTCCCTCCGCCAACTCGGTGAGGTTCGGGAACCGCTCAGGATTGTCCTCGATGAGCGACCACGGAACGCCGTCGATGCCCAGAAACGCGACGCGTGGACCTTCGTCCCCGCGTAACCGGTCGAACAGACCCATATCAGGCTGGGACTTCCGCTTTGACACCCAAGAAACTTCGTATCCGCGTCCGAGACAGTGGTTGCATCGAACGAAGAATCCCACTGGTGCACCGAACCGAAGGTCACTCCTAACCGGCCGACCGAAAAATCCCTAGTGCTCCGCTGTCTCGGAATCCGAGTCCGACTCATCGTCCGCGGATTCGGCCTCGATTCCGGGCTCGAAGTTCGTCGGGACCACGGTCAAATGACGGATCCCGACTTGCGGTGATCGTGCGGCCATCACAATTATACCTATGTGACCGACCCCCATGTAATTACCCATACGCATAATACATCGGAGGGTCGAACGCATATGTCCACGACTCATCACCCTGCGTTTCGGCGTCGTGACACCCAGTGTTCCGGTGTGAGGACACCGGGGTTTCGGCGTCTTGACCGACCCAAAAACCCGATTTTGGCCGTTATTCGAACTCAGCTTCGTAGAGGTCTTGGGCGTGTTCGATAGCCTCGAAGGCTGCCTCCCGGTTTTCCCACCCCAGGGTTTCGACTTCCTTGCCCTCCTCGAGGTTCTTGTAGGTCTCGAAGAACTCGGAGATTTCATCGAGGGTCTGCTGGGGCACGTCATCGATGTCCTCAAAGTGGTCGTAGCGCGGATCCTCGACGGGGACGGCGAGGACTTTGTCGTCCTGTTCGCCGTCATCGTCCATCCGCATCAAAGCGATCGGTCGGGCTTCGATGACACACCCTGGGAAAGTCTGGTCTTCGACCAGTACGAGCACGTCGAAGGGGTCACCGTCATCGTAGTAGGACTTGGGGATAAACCCGTAATCACCTGGATAGTGGACGTTGCTGTGAAGGACCCGATCGAGAACCACACCAGGAATGTCCTTGTCGTACTCGTACTTGTTCCGTTCGCCCTCGAGACACTCGATGACCGCATAGATGGTCTCTGGCGGGTTCGGTCCCGTTTCCAGGTCTTCGAAGAGATTCGCCATACCCAGACCTGTTGTGGTCCGGGACATAGATTTTTCGTCTTCCAGCGCTGAACAATTCGAACCCAATGACCAGAAATCGGCTCTCAGTACATTTGGGAAGGGTTAAATGAGTCACTGGCTTTCGGCCATTCATGTCAAAGGGACGCCGAGTTAGTCTGACGGCTGCACGCGAGCTGACGGCCTTTCAAAAGAACATCCTTACCGTCCTGGCCGAAGAGCCCCGGTACGGGCTCGCCATAAAGCGGGAACTGGAATCGTACTACGACGATGATGTAAACCACGGTCGTCTGTACCCGAATCTAGACGATCTTGTCGAGGAGGGCTTTGTCGAAAAAAGTGCTCTCGACAAGCGAACAAACGAATACGGGCTCACCGAGGCCGGGCATGAGGCCGTGCGTGATGATCTTCGTTGGTCCCTTGAGCACTTCCTGACGGACGGAAACCGAGCCGATTTCGTCGAGTCGATGCTCCAGGACGAATAGCTGAACAGGTTTCCGGGTCGGCGAGTGCGAACTCAGCGATTATCAGTATCGACAGGCTCAGGGTAGGATTCGCCAGCGACGGCAAACAGTTTCTCGATAGAGGACTCGATCACCGCCGCCTGGGCTGGTGGCGGCCACGTGTTTCGCGGATAGTACTTTGATAGAAAGTGGTCGACCGCTGCTGCCGTCGCGGCCTCGACCCGTACCTTGTGGTGATTCGCCATGTACGTTCCAAACGCTGCGGCGTTCGCGCCGTGCGTGTCACCGAACTCCCGCGTCACTTTCGCGGCTAACTCGGTATTGTGGGCCTGAATCGCGTCCCATCCATCAGCAGGGGGATCAGAGAACAGTGGCCGTTCGACAGCGTTCGCCGTCGATTCCAGTTGGTCGGGTTGGAAGACCCCCTTTTCGAGCCACGATTCTGGATAACAGATCAGCACCGGACCGTCGTCGTCTGCACGAAGACGGGCCGAATAGCCATACGATTCCAAGAGTGAGTCACGTCTCGAGCGAAGCGCACTCGAATCAGGATGGGTGTCCCGTCGTGCCGCCAGAGTCATAGCCCGAGCGGTTTCGACGACTGAATCAGGAAGGTCAGGCATGGTCCAGGGCTTCGTTTGCCAGGTTATCGGCACGGTCGTTCGTCTCCCTGGGAACGTGGGTAATCGAGTAATCCTCGAACTCGGCGAGTAGTTCGTGGACGCGGACCCGATACTCCCGTAGTGTTGGATCGTTTGCATTCCAGGCCCCCGTCACCTGGTTGACGATGAGTTCCGAGTCCCCACGGATTTCGGCCTCGTCGTACCCGTATTGGACCGCGACTTCCAGACCGTGGATGAGAGCCTCGTATTCGGCCTGATTGTTCGTTGCGCGGCCGATTGTCTCCCCGCCTTCGTCGACGATTCCATCCTCGTCAATGAGAACCCAACCCACCGATGACGGGCCGGGATTCCCGCGACACGCGCCGTCGAAATAGACATGAACGCGGCCGCTCCCGTCATCAGCGACTACAGCCGTGATATCGACTGGGCGAGTCCCCTGAACCACGAGGGAGTCATCGTAGGCCACAGCATGTGCCCCTCCGAGGTCGGCGTGGTATCGTTCGTGCTCCGTCTTGCCCGGCGTAATCTCCGCACCTTCGTCTTCGAGAGCTGCCCGCGCCGCCTCGACATCACAATCCAAAACCGGCATTGGAAGTATCTCGGGCACCGATGCTCAAGTAATCCTCGAAAAAGCCCGAAAACGACCGGAAAGCGACCTATCTATCAGGGATACTAACGGTATGTTTTATTCTGTCGTTTACCAGAGGTTACAATTGAGGCAATGAGTTTAAGTCAATCGAGTAAACTACTACTTAAATGCGATGACACGGTCTACCCGCCAGCGGGAACAACAAGCGGCCGAGACCGAGGAGTCTAAAGAGGACGTCAGGGAGTGTCCAGAATGTGGCTCCGAGGATCTGGTCAAAAGCTCCGACCGGGGCGAGCTCGTCTGTAACGAGTGCGGGCTCGTGCTGGAAGAGGAGAAGATAGACCCAGGCCCCGAGTGGCGTGCCTTCAACCACCAGGAGCGCCAGGAGAAGTCCCGCGTGGGGGCCCCCACAACCCAGACGATGCATGACAAAGGGTTGACAACCACTATCGACTGGAAGGACAAAGACGCCTATGGCCGGTCTATTTCCTCGAAAAAGCGCAGCCAGATGCATCGACTGCGGAAATGGCAGGAACGGATTCGGACCAAGGACGCCGGCGAACGGAACCTGCAATTCGCCCTCTCCGAGATCGATCGGATGGCAAGCGCACTCGGCGTTCCCCGGTCTGTCCGGGAGGTCGCATCCGTCATCTATCGACGTGCACTCAAGGAAGATCTCATCCGCGGGCGCTCGATAGAGGGGGTCGCCACATCGGCGCTCTACGCGTCCTGTCGAAAGGAAGGGATTCCTCGAAGCCTCGAAGAAATATCGGAGGTATCGCGGGTCGAACGCAAAGAAATCGGTCGAACGTATCGCTATATTTCTCAGGAACTCGGGCTCGAAATGAAACCGGTCGACCCGAAAAAATACGTGCCCCGCTTTAGCTCCGAACTCGAACTCTCCGAAGAGGTCCAGTCCAAAGCCAACGAGATCATCGAAACGACGGCGGAGAAAGGCCTGCTCTCCGGGAAATCACCCACAGGCTACGCCGCCGCCGCGATCTACGCTGCCTCTCTGCTTTGTAACGAGAAAAAGACCCAACGAGAAGTTGCCGACGTGGCACAGGTCACTGAAGTCACGATCCGGAATCGGTACCAGGAACAGATCGAAGCGATGGGAATCCATCACTAGGACGTAGACTGAAGCGAAGCCATTTTAGCCGGGCCAAGAGTCCAGTGGACCATGAGCGGGCCGTGGACACACTGGGATCACGTCCTCAAGGTCGATCCCGACAAAGAACTCGTGGCTGGGGACACCTTCGAAGACGTCTGTACGAGCGGGACGGACGCCATCGAAATCGGTGGAACGACCGGCATGACCGAAGAAAAGATGGAACGGGTCGTAAGTGCCTGCAAGGAGTACGATATCCCGTTGTATCAAGAGCCCTCGAACCCGGGAGTGGTCATCGAAGACCCGGGTCTGGACGGATATCTCATCCCGACTGTCTTCAATGCCGGTGACCCGTTCTGGATCACTGGCGCACACAAGGAATGGGCCCGTATCGGCGAGGTGGAATGGGGGAGAACGCACACCGAAGCTTACATCGTTCTGAATCCTGACGCATCGGTCGCGTCATACACCGAAGCGAACTGTGACCTCGGCCCTGAAGAGGTGGCTGCGTACGCCTCGATCGCAGAGCGCCTTTTCGGCCAGGATATCATCTATCTGGAGTATTCGGGAATGTTGGGCGACCCGGAAACCGTGTTGGCTGCCACCGAGGCACTCTCCGAGTCGACATCGTTCTACGGTGGGGGCATTCACGATTACGAATCGGCCCACGAGATGGGGGCGGTCGCTGACGTCGTCGTCGTGGGCGATTTGGTTCACGAAGCGGGTGTCGAGGCCGTCGAGGAGACCGTCCGCGGAGCAAAAGACGCCTGAGTTCCACCCAGGCGAAATACGGATGTTTAAAAGCGGTCCGTTGCCTAGGTGCCTTCATGCGAGACCGGACACATGCTGCAGACGCCGAACCCGGCATGGAGGCGACGATAGCCGGATGGGTACACGAGATCCGTGACCTCGGCGGAATCGCCTTTCTCATTTTGCGCGATCGAACCGGCCGAATCCAGGTCAAGTTCGAAAAGGACGACCTCGACGACGAACTCGTCGAAAGAGGCCTCTCGGTCCATCGCGAGAGCGTCCTTCAGGTAACCGGCAAGGTTTTCGAAGAAGACCGGGCCCCGACGGGTGTCGAAATCGTCCCCGACTCCCTGGAAATCGTCGCGGAAGCCGACCCAGAACTGCCACTCGATCCCTCCGGAAAGGTCGGCGCGGATCTCTCGACCCGACTTGACAACCGAACATTGGATCTCCGCCGGGCGGAAACCCGCGCCATCTTCGAGATTCGCAGTGCCGTACTCGAAGCCGCTCGTGACACGTTCCGCGAATTGGGTGGCACCGAGATCACGACGCCGAAGATCGTCGCAACCGGGACCGAAGGCGGTACGGAACTCTTCCCGATCACCTACTTCGGTCGCGAGGCGTTCATGAACCAATCGCCCCAACTCTTCAAACAGCTTCTGGCAGCCTCCGGCCTCGAACGGGTCTTCGAGATCGGGCCGATCTTCCGAGCCGAGGAGCACAACACGCCCCGACACCTCAACGAAGCCACGAGTATCGACTTCGAGAGCGCGTTCATCGACGCTGAGGAGGCCATGGACGTGGCCGAAACCTTCCTTCGCTCAGTCTACCAGGCCGTCGAATCGAACTGTCAGGACGAACTGGAAACGCTCGGTCTCGCTGCGGACTTTACCGTTCCTGAGGCCGATTTCCCCCGTATCACGTACGAGGAAGCGATCCAACGGGCGAACGCCACTGGCGTCGTCGACGAGCAACTCACCTGGGGCGATGACCTCCCGACTGAGGCCGAGAAGGCGCTGGGCGAGGCAATCGACCAGCATTACTTCATCACGAACTGGCCCGCGGAAGTCAAGCCGTTTTACATCAAAGACGAGGACGACGATCCCGAGGTCTCCACCGGCTTCGACCTGAACCATCCCCGCATGGAACTCGTCTCGGGTGGGCAGCGCGAACACCGCTATGACCAGCTCGTCGAGGGCTTCGAGGCTCAGGGCCTCGACCCGGCCGCCTTCGACTATTACACTAAGATGTTCAAGTACGGCATGCCACCCCACGCAGGCTGGGGGATGGGTGCCGAGCGACTCCTCGTGACAATGCTCGACCTGGACAACATCCGGGAGGCCGTCCTCTTCCCGCGAGACCGTAAGCGGCTGTCGCCATAGGGGATGACCGACCGGACTGTCGCCGCAGCGTTCGTCCCGGGTCACATAACCGGGCTGTTTACGGTAAATCAAACAGCGGATCCAGCCACGACCGGCTCCAGAGGGGCTGGTTTCACGCTCACAGATGGGGTCACCGTTACCGTTCGACCGGCCGACGAGCGATCCCTCTCTCTCGACGGGGAACCGACAGATATCGAATCAGTCAGGAGAGTTCTCGACGAACTCGCTATCGATGCGGCAGTCGAAATCGTCACCGATCTTCCCATCGGCACCGGATTCGGACTTTCCGGAGGAATGGGGCTTGGAACTGCACTTGCAGCAAACGAAGGCTTCGAGTTAGGGCGAACGGAAACAGAGTTGATACGAGTTGCCCATATTGCCGACGTGGAGGCCGGAACTGGGTTGGGCGACGTGGTCGCCCAGGCAAGGGGCGGGATCGTCCTCCGTCTCGACCCAGGGTCACCCCCACACGGACGCTTGGACGGGATTCCAGGGACCGAACGTGTCGAGTTCCTCACACTCGGGGAGCTGTCGACGCCCGCTGTGCTGACCGACCACCCAGAGACGATCACCAATGCAGGGACCCGTGCGCTCGAGAAACTCCAGTCCGATCCAACCAGCGAGCAGTTCATCGAAACCGCCAGTGAGTTCAGCGCCGAGGTCGGTCTTGCGACGCCCCGTTTGCAATCGATTCTTGCCGACGTCGAGGCCGCTGGTGGCGTCGCATCGATGGCGATGCTCGGTGAGACGGTGTTTGCCTTCGGCCACGATCTGAGCGAGGCTGGCTACGAACCCACGGTCTCCCAAATCGACCCGAGCGGGGCCCATGTCTGCGAGTAGCGAAGTTTTTCCCACCCGATTGCCTACACCAATCCATGACTGATGCCGCCGGAATCCCCGCCGATCACCCGCGACACGATTCGCTGGTGACCAGACACCGCATCGAAGCCGGTGTCGAGGCCGGGATCACGAGCCAGCAGGGCCTGATCGCGCAGGGCCGGGGCGAAGCCTTCGATTACTTGCTTGGTGAACAAACGATTCCCAGTGCGGACCGGGCGGCTCGGGCAGCCGCGGCCGCACTACTTGATGCCGACCAGCCCGTTTTGAGCGTTAACGGGAATGTAGCGGCACTCGTTCCCGAAGAGATAGTCGACCTCGCCGACGCGGTCGATGCAGCCCTCGAAATCAACCTCTTCAACCGGGGCAAGGATCGGATGGCTGCCATCGAGGCCCACCTCCGGGAACACGGAGCCACCGAGGTCAAAGGGCTGACTGCCGACGCCAGAATACCCGGGCTCTCCCACGAGCGAGCGAAAGTCGACGCCGATGGGATATATGCCGCCGACGTGGTTCTCGTCCCGCTGGAGGACGGTGACCGGGCGGAAGCCCTCTCCGACATGGGGAAAACCGAGATCGTCATCGATCTGAATCCCCTGTCTCGGTCCGCTCAGGTTTCGCCGATTCCGATCGTCGACAACATCATTCGGGCAGTGCCCCGAATGACCGAACACGCACAGGAGTTGCGTGGAGTCAGTCCCGAGAAATTGGCAGCCGTGCAACGTGAATTTGACCCCGAAGAAACACGCAAAACGGCCGAGGCGGCACTGCGAGACAACTTCGGCGCTCCTTGAAACGGGACCTGCGTCGAGCCGTATTTCGAAGACTCATTACAGTCCCTGCGCTTCCGCGACATCCCGGGCCGTTCGTGCCACAGCAACCGCTGACGGGCCAAGGAGGTAGACAATCGGTTCAACGCCAACTGCCCCTCTGTGATAGAGGACAGTTGCATCCCGATCCGCATCGAGCGCCCCACTAACTGCTGCTTCGAGTGACTGGGACTCGATGTCGAGATGAGCCGATTCGGCGCCAGTCCCGACGAGGGCATCTCGCGTCATGTCCGTGAACTCGAGGTTGAGTCCTGCCCGTGACTCGCTCCCGGCCGCTCGGGCTGCGAGCAACACCCCCCCGACATACTCGCTGACACCGAATTCGGGCTGACCTGGCACTTCCACGCGCCCGTTCACGTCGAGAATGCGGCCTGGGACCCCAGCAACGTCCTCCAGTTCTTCGGCTGCATCGACGCATTCGACCAGATTCGAACCGACGTGTGGGACGAGGGTCGCGAACCCGGAGGCGTGTTCCAGAATGCCAAGTCCGCGCCGCACCGATGCCCGGACCCGTTCGCGTTCGAGCGCCCCCTGGTCCGGCTCGAGGCCGCTGAGGTCGTAGTCCACGGTGCGAAGTTCCGGCACAGCCGCCGCGTGCAGTTCGGCGATCAGATCCCCAGGTCCCGAAAGCTGTTGGAGCAGTCGTTCGATCTCGATGAGGGCCTGGACGGACCGGATATCCCCCGAAGCGAGGCCGGGGGCAAGTTCGTCGACCAATTCTTGCACTCGCTCGTCAGTCGCAACGACCTCTCGGGTCGAGATGTCGCCCTGGGCGTACTTTGACACCGCGCTCTGGCTGAGCCCCAGTTTCTCCGCGACGGCCCGCTGCGTGAGGCCACGGTCCCGCAATTCGCTGGCCAGAAGTACCCTGATCGTCGGGAGGACCGACTCCGCAATCACTTCGGCCCGAAACTTCACGGCTCCTCACCCTCCTCAGAGTTAAATTCGACGTCGTCGCCGATTTTCGATGCCGCCGGGCCACCCTGGTCCTGGTACTTCGAGCCACGTTCGCTCCCGTAGGGAGACTCCGCCGGACTTGTCAATTCAGTTAATACAATCTGCGAGATCCGCATTCCGGGAGACAGTGCGACCGGTGCAGTTCCGAGATTCGACAGTTCAAGTGTTATACGGCCGCGGAAACCCGGATCGACGAATCCAGCAGTAGCATGCACCACGACGGCAAGTCGGCCAAGTGAAGATCGACCTTCCACCTGGGCAACTAGATCATCTGGAATTTCCACCCGCTCTTTGGTGGTCCCGAGCACGAAATCGCCCGGATGAAGAATGAACTCCTCGCCCTCATCAATAACGGTCTCGCTGACGTACTCCCCGACCTGTTCGTCCTCCTGGGGGTGGATGCTCGGGATGTTCGTCCGCCGAAACTCGAGGAACTCCTGGCCGAGTCGCACGTCAACACTTGCCGGCTGGATCTGGAGTTCGGGATCGTCCAGCGGCTCGACGACGAGGTCGCCGTCATCCAGCCGGGAACGGATATCGCGGTCCGAAAGGATCATGCCAATACCCCCGACCCTGAGGGCCTTAAGGATACCCGGTCCCCGTTCGGGGAATGGCTCAGGTTACCACCGCAAGGGGGCACCTCTAAGAGGCCGGGCCTGTTCCATCGGCGCATGAAACAGGCGATCGTCGTCCGATCGGATCTGGGGATGGGAACAGGAAAGCTCGCAGCCCAGGTCGCCCACGCCGCCCTCTCGGCGGTTGAACACGCGAACTCCGATACCTTCAGGGACTGGAAACGCGAAGGACAGCGCAAGGTCGTCCTGAAAATCGACGGTGAGCGGGCCCTCTTCGAGATACAGGAGAAGGCGAAAACCGCTGGCCTCCCGACTGGGCTGATCAGGGACGCTGGCCGGACCCAACTCGACCCCGACACCCCGACGACCGTAGCGGTTGGCCCTGCGAGCGACGAGGCAGTCGATCAGATCACCGGATCGCTCTCTCTTTACTGAAGCGAACGAGCCTGTTTTGACTGGGGCCCTCGAACGATAAATGAGATGCGACCGGCCCACGAGGACGAAGTGCCCTACGGAATCGACTGGTACGCGAGTGACTCCGCCGGGATCGGCGGACGCCTCCGTGATCAGCCGGAGGACTTCCGTGTGCGTGAGCGCGAGCGCTTCGCTATCGAACCGGTGGATGGCGATCCGGGTGATTACCCATGGATCGTGTGTCGAGTAACCCTCGAAAACACGGATACGAATGACTTTGCACGGGACCTCTCGAACAGACTCTCGATCAGTCGTGAGCGGGTGGGCTGGGCCGGCACGAAGGACAAGCGCGCGATTTCGACCCAGCTGTTCTCCGTTCGTGGGATCGATACGGAGGCCCTCCCATCGATCGGTGGTGCATCCATCGAGGTCGTTGGCCGGGCGGGTCGCGGGCTCGGATTCGGGGACCTATTAGGGAACGAGTTCGAGATCGTGGTCCGCGAACCAGAGGCCCCTGACCGGGTTGCAGACATCACCGCGGAACTCGAAGCGCGGTTCGGCGGCCGAGCGGGCGTTCCGAATTTCTTCGGCCACCAGCGTTTTGGCAGCTATCGGTCGATCACCCATGAGGTCGGGCTCGAGATCCTGCGGGGAGATTGGGAGGGGGCCGTGATGGCCTATCTCGGTAATCCCAGCGCCCACGAGCCAGAGGGCTCGCAAGCAGCCCGCGAGTTCGTCACCGAGACGCGTGACTGGGGGGCCGCACTCGACGAATTCCCCAATCGCCTGCGATACGAGCGGTCGATGCTCCACGAATTGCAAGAATCGGGTGGTGAGACGTCCGCGGACTACCGCGACGCGCTGGAAACGTTTCCCGAAAATCTCAGACGGCTTTTCATCCACGCGGCCCAGTCCCTGGTGTTCAACCGGATCGTGAGCCGCCGACTCGAAGCCGGGTTGCCGTTTCACGAACCCGTGGCAGGTGATGTCGTCGCATTCGCGGACGAGGACGCACCGGCTGATTTTCCACTGCCAGACATCGACCGCGCCCAGCGGGTCAATGCAAGTCAAACAACCATCATGGCCAGCCACTGCGAGCGGGATCGAGCGTTCGTCACGGCTCCCCTTGTTGGGACTGAGACGGAACTGGCCGAGGGGGAACCGGGTGAAATCGAACGGGCAGTCCTCGAGGAGTTGGAAATCGAGCCGGCCGATTTCGACCTTCCGGACCCGTACCATTCCACGGGCACGAGACGAGCGATTCTGGTTCGGGTGGATCCGACGATCGAACGCGATCCGCTGACCTTCGAGTTCGGACTGCCAAAAGGGAGTTACGCCACTGTCTTCCTTCGGGAATATCTCAAGGTATCTCCTCGGGAGATGTGACTATTCGAGTGCCACATCGATCGGGTCCTCAATGTCACCCATGACCGATTCGAGCAGATCTGTGACTGTCACCAACCCAACGACTTCGCCGTCTTCGATCACAAGGGCTAATTCTTGGTTTTCCGCCTGAAACAAATCGATAGCATCGCTCACGTCGACGTCCGGCGTAAGGGTCACCGGGGGCGCTGCCACGGCTTCAAAATCCAGGTCTTCGTTCGCGATTGCCGTTCGATTCTCAAAGAGCATCGGGGTGTATACGATTCCACGAAAGTGAATGAGCGTCTCCCCGACCAGCGGATATCTGGTGTGTGGATGGGCAGCGATCCGATCGAGGTTGACCTCCGAGGAATCAGTCGTCCGAAGCGCATTGATTGTCTCACGTGGGACCATCACTTCTCGCACCGGTTGTTCGCCAACGTCCAGAGCATTCAGCACCTCCTCGCGACGTTCGTCGGTGAGGCCGCCTCGAACGAGAATCGAGTTCAGTTCCGCCCGAAGGTCGGCCCGGGACTCGATCTCCTCCCGTTCTTCGAGCCATGCCCCAGTCATCTCAATACCGAAGAGTTCGAGTGTCAGTTTCGCAATGCCGTCCCCGAGCGCGATCACGGGAGACAAGAGGTAGTGAAACCAGTAGAGCGGAATTGCCCCGTACCGAGCCACGAACCGTGAGCGTTCGACACCAAGATAGGTCGGTGTCTGTTCCCCATGGGTCAAATGAACCAGATTGATGATGAGAAACGCCAGAATACCGCCAGACCCGATCGACGCGAGGAGGGTGTTCCGGAAGAACGGCTCAAACAGCGCCGCGAGTGCCGGTTCGGCAACGATTCCCACCGCGATGCTGGAAGCGGTAATCCCGACCTGACAGGTCGTGAGGTACAGTTCAAGATCCTGCGTCATCTCCCAGGCCCGCTCGAGGCCTCGGCTCCCCTCCGTGAGGAACTGTCCTTTCGAGTACTGACGCGCCCGAGTCAGTGCGAACTCGATGGCGACGAAAAACCCGTTGGCGAGGATCAGCGCGATCCCGGCGACGATTCGAAGCGCGATCTCGAAATCGTCCATCTATGTCACACAACGGTTCGATTCATTATCAAACGGCGGGCCGACCCGGTTCGGAGATCGGGGCGGATCAGCATGCCTTTACTCGCCCGAGAAATAATCAGGGCATGGCGTGTCGCCGGTGTGGCAGACCACTCGACCGACCAGGAGATTACTGTCTCTCCTGTGACACCGAAAACGCGGATGCGGTTGTTGTCGAGATCGGTTCCACACGGGGGACCCTGACGATGCTTTTCGAGGATCGGGTGCTCGGGGTCACCGACATCACGACCACTCCCGAATCGGAGCCAACCCTCTCCACGACCCAGATCCGGAACTACGCCGGTCGGATCGCCGACGAAATCCGGCGGAAACGTCCAGATGCCGTGTACGTGACAGGGGAGTTGCCTGTCATCCAGGCGATGCGATCCGCGATCCGATACCCGGTCTATCGCGTTCCCGAAAGTGAGCCGGTCGAATCGGTCCTGGACCGGCGTGGCGAGGCCGATCTAGAGGTGATCGAAACCCGACCCAGGGACAAAATCGGTGGCGCCCATTCGACCGTCATCGGCGGCCGAGACGGAATGCGAGCCGTCGAGACCGTCGCCGGCCATCCGAACGTAAAGAAGGTCGTTCCGGGCCCGATCGACGCCGGTGGCAGCGGGTCGCGAACTGGCATGCGGGCCAAGGTGAGTCGAGCGGACGCGAACGGGAACTTGCGACTCGTTCTGCGAGACGGGTCGAGTGTGCAGGAAAACCGGGTCGTGACGACCGCCCGGGATCACGAGACCGGTGAGCGAGTGCGTGAGGACTTGAACGAGGGGCTTGTCGAGCAAGAACTACGGTCCGAATGAGGTACAATTGCTGGGTCGGACACAACACGTTTTTAACCGCGCTTTGACTACCACGGAGCATGAGCGAATCCGATAGGAGTCGACGGACCGGCAGTGCGGGCCGATTTGGGGCCCGTTACGGTCGGCTGGCCCGCCGACGGGTAGCCGAGATTGAGGCGGACATGCACGCGGATCACGTCTGTCCGGAGTGTGGATCGGAAGCCGTCGACCGCAAAGGAAGTGGCATCTGGGAATGTGGTAGTTGTGGCTACAAGTACGCCGGAGGCGCGTACCGGCCGGAGACCCCTGGTGGCCAGGCCGTCACCCGCTCCATCAGAACCGCCCTCTCCGAGGGAGACGGGGAAGAAGCGGAGTCCGAGGAATAATGTCCTACAAGTGCTCCAGGTGCAAACGTGACGTCGAACTCGACGAGTACGGTGGCGTCCGCTGCCCGTACTGTGGGCATCGCGTGCTGCTGAAGGAGCGCAGTCGGGACATCAAAGAAGTCCCAGTCGAGTAGTGCACGAGACGGTCCTCTCTCTTTGGTATCCGGCAGCAAAAACGGCTGCTCGAATCGAAGCAGCACTGCAACCGGAAGCCGGGGACATCGCCGGCGATCGAACCACGGTTTCTATCACTCGATCCGAGCGCGAGCTCCAGGTGGAAATCCAAGCGAGCGATCCAGTCGCACTCCGAGCCGGCCAAAACACGTGGCTAGGTTTTGTTGAAGTCGCCGAGGCGATGGACTCGATCGGCGATGAATTCGCGGCGACGGTCGACCGCTGATCAGGCCGGAGGTCGTGCTCCGAGTTCGAGATCAAGTTCGGTCCGCTCCCCATCACGATACACAGTCAGCGTAACAGTGTCGCCAGGGTATGTGTGCAGGAGTAAGTAGCGGCTCAAATCCTCGTGACTCCGCACCGGCGTTCCGTCGATGGCCACAAGGACGTCGGCGTCCCGTGGCACCCCTCCGCTTTCATCCCACGTTCCGGCCCGAAGAACTCCCTCAGATGGCCCATCTTCAAGGACCTCGACGATAGCAATACCGGACGCTTTCGAGAGGTCGTGTGACGCAGCGACGTCAGGAGTCACCGGAATTGACCGGATACCCATATATGAATGTTCGACCCGTCCGTTCTCGATCAGTTCGGGAACGACCCGCTCAACCACATGTGCGGAGATGGCAAAGCCAACGTTGTCCCCACCTTTGGCCCGGTTCACACCAACGACGGCCCCGTCCATCGATATCAGGGGGCCCCCGCTGTTGCCCGGATTGATTGCGGCGTCAGTCTGCACGGTATCGGGGATGGAAAAGCCACCGCTGACGTCCATCGACCGGTTGACTCCGCTCACGATTCCGTGGGTGATCGTTCCCTGCAACCCGAACGGACTACCAAATGCGGCGACGAACTGTCCGGGTTCCGGCTCCCGTTCGGCCACGGGAAGTGGTTCGGTCGATACTGGGAGTGAGTCGACCTGGACCACGGCAAGGTCAGTGTAAGCATCCATACCGACCACGTGGCCGGTCCGCCAGACCCCGTCTGAGAACTGCACCGAAAGCGCTGTCGCGTCGGCCACAACGTGTTCGTTAGTCACTATGTACCGGTCGTCATAGAGAAAGCCCGAGCCTTGAGAGCTCCCCGCTGCAGTTTCCACCCGGAGAGTCACCACGGAATCGACCGTATACTCGTACAGCCCAGTCAGATTCCCTTCGAAGACAGTGCCATTTGAGACGGTCGGAACGGGGTCAGCCGACCCTGGTGCATCCACTGATGGGCCCGTATCTGCCCCAAACACCACGACTCCAGCACCTGCACCGACCACGCTTCCGAGGAAGACTGCCACCGCGACGAAGGCAACGACTGGTCGCATTGCTGTGCGCTACACGAGCCACGCCTTCAAACGTGTCGGCACGGTAAATGGTCACACACCCCAATTCCGATTTCCAAGCCGTTCTGCAGGTGTGAACCCGTTTCTGCCGACGAACTCACAACGGGGGACTTTTTAGTCGGCACCTCCTCCGACTGACCATGCAGGGCAATCTTCCCCCGGAAGCACAAGAGAAAGTCGATGAACTCGAAGATCTGCAAGAGACTGCACAGAAGGTCGCAATGCAGAAACAGCAGGCCGAGACCGAACTCACCGATACGGAGACGGCCCTTGAAGAGCTCGAATCCATCGACTCGGAGACCACAATGTACCGGGAAGTCGGCGAACTCCTCGTGGAGACCGACTACGAAGAAGCCGAGGACGAACTCGACGAGAAGGCAGACACCCTCGAAGTTCGCGTCCAGACCCTTGAGAAGCAGGAAAACCGCGTTCGAGAGCAGTTCGAGGAACTCCAGGAGGAGCTCCAAGAAATGCTCTCCGGTGGCGGCGCAGCGGGCGGGCCGCCGTCCCCCGACATGTAAGGATGGTCGATTCAGCGACGGTCGTCGAAACGGCAAGCAATGCGGCCCACGGCTACGTTTTCTCCCGTCTAGCGAACTCTACGGTCGAAGACATCGACGTGACAGTTACCTTTGAGGACGAAGTTCTCGACGTAGAAGTCTCGATTTTCGCTCCGGAAGCAGACGCCGACCTTGAGCATATCGCACAGGACGCGGCTCGGGTCGCCGGGGAGGCGGTCGACGACCTGTTCGACGCCGAGTAGCCACTTGGGCTGTTCTCAGGACCGATTCGAGATCAACAGTTCTCAGATTGTCGTCTATCAGCGCAAACCCGCTTACGTCAGGAAGAAAATCAACAAGGTGACGGCCGCCGTTGCGACGATAACCGCCGCAGCCAGGCCACCCCCCATCGAAATGACCGCATTTGCCTGGCTCGCAAGCGTTTCCGTCCGGTCGTTCCCGAAGACAGTGACCTCTGCTGTTTCCGAGGCCATTCCCGATTCGACCGGTTCGAGGTCGGCGATTGCCCGGTCGACCAATTCGGAAATACGGGCGATAAGTTCGTCGTGATCGATGGCACTTCCCACCTGGTTCGACGACTGGACGGTGTTCACGATATGGGTGTCCGTCGTCATGACTTCGATCTCGTCGACAGGGTCGATAGCCTCGACGATCCGAGCGCGCAGGCCCGGTTCCATGTTGTTCCCGTCGACCAGCACATAGGCCACTCGAGTCCCATCAACTGCGATCACGGAAACCCGGATCCCGAGCGGGCCGATACCTTCCTCCGGTTTCCAGTTCGTGGGGATCCAGGCTGTTCCGAGATCCAGCGGGGCGGGCTCGGTGTCTTCGAGTTGGGCAGCCGCATCGCTGACGGCTTGAATCATCTCGAAAGATCGACTGCTCCCGGGAGCGACGTGGCCCATGTCGTCCCCCTGAAGGCCGTTATTGCTGTTGTGAGCGTCAACGATCAGGATATCTTCGAGTCCTTCGACCCGAGCCTCGGCACCAGCAGCCAGGCCGACGGCGTATTCGATGTCGTCGGCGAAGCCTGGGGCAAACGAAGTGATGAAAATGCCGTCGCCGTCGACTCGCTGCCCGAGAACGGACGCTTCGCCTTTCTCGACTCGGAGCGGCCTGGATCCTAACTCAGTGTAATTGATTTGGTCGACAGCCGAATCAGCGGCCTCGATGAGGGTATCGACCTCGCGTTCGGTAACGAGATTGAAATCGTGTCCTGCGGTTGCGTGTGGGGGAAACGCCAGGCCTTCAGCCGATTCAGCGACGCGCTGGGGCAGGTTCCCGCCCCCGATATCGCCCATCGGCCCCGGGTGAATCATCGGAAGCACCCAGCGGGCCTTTTCCGAGCCATCCAGACGTCGGAACGCGAGGACTGTGACGGGAACGATAGCTTCCTCGCCGATCTCCTCGAAGAAGTCCTCGAGTTCCCGGGACCCTTCCGCAAGATGTCCAATAAAGCCCCGAAGGAAATCAAGGGAACTAACATCGAGACTGTTCCGCCATGGCCGATCGAGAATGCGGAGAAACGCATAGGCAACACCCGTATACAGCGCCGACATCCCGACCAGAAGGGCAAAATCGCCAGGGACAAAGGCATTCGTAATTTCCGGTGGGGCCTGGGCCGAGCGGGACAAGAGTGCCCGAAAGTAGGGTAGATCTCCAACAATCAGGAAATTCATCGTGCCACTGTACACAATGAGGAAGACACCGGCCGTCAGCGTCTGAATGCTGGCGGGAACGACCGAAGACAGTGGATGTGTTCGGGAAACCGCATGTACGACCAAAAATCGGAAGGCGAAGATCAACGCCAGCACCCCGATAAGGGCGTCATAGACGAAATTCTGACCCAGGGAGGTGAACGTGGCCACGACACCGGCAACCAGGAGCACGGCGACCGCGATCAGCAGACTCACCGTTGCTAAAAGTGTCGAGCGGTTGAACGTGAACTGGCCGCCGAGGGCGCGGTCGATCGGTCCGGTTACCACACTCGCGATGACGGTCGGTATCCCCAGATAGAACAGGCCGAGCCACGCGTCTTCGAGCACGTACCGGGAGTCAAAGGCAGCGATTCCAACCAACATAGCGATCACCATCCCGACTGCCATCGTGGAGTACCACCGCGGCGTCCGGAAGATGTAGCGGGAAAGACCAGCCAGTTCGCCCTGAGTCGTTGTCATCGTTACTCGCAGAGATCGCGGAAGTTCGCGAACAGTTCCTCGCCCCGTTCGGTATGAGCGACTTCCGGGTGCCACTGGACCCCATAGTGGTCCTGCTCGGTGTCTGCCATCGCCTCGACCCCGCACACCTCACTCTCAGCGGTTCGTTCGAACCCGGGCGGCACCTCGACGACCTCGTCGGCATGACTCGCCCAGGTCCGAATTGACGGAGCGAGTGACCCGACTAATGGGTCCGAATCGTCGAGAATGGTCACTTCCACGTCCGCATAGCCACCGTACTCACCTTCGGCGACCTCCCCATCAAGTTCCTGCGCGATGAGTTGATGCCCGAGACAGATTCCCAACACGGGAATGTCCAATTCGAGATACGCGGCCGAGTTACCCGTTTCCTCGATCGACGGGCCGCCGGAAAGCACCAACCCGTCTGCCTCGATCTCTGCCGGTGGAGTCTCGTTGTCGATCAGTTCCGTGTCAACTCCATCCAGATCGCGAAGCAAACGTTGTTCGAGATGGGTGAACTGGCCATGATTGTTCACCACATGGATGTCGGTCATTGGCGAAGTCTATCCGTGACGGACTCAAAAACCCACCCGTTTGGACCAGGCGACACAGCACTGGCGTTTCCAGAATCGGTTCACTCCCACCGATCAGCGGCCGTCTCGAACTTGAATTCCGAGAGTTCCTCGCTACGACGGGCTTCCGCGGCGGCAAGGCCCGCTGGGTCCGGATTGACGTCGTCATCGATCCGGCCCCAGGACTCGTGAACGGTCGCATGACACCACCGGCACAGCGTGACCGTTATTTCGTGAGAGACGTCCCGTTCGTCCGGGTACACGAGATGGTGTTCCTCCAGCAACGGCCGGGAATCATCATGGGCCTGGCGACGTTCCTCGAGGCCACAGCGGACACAGGTCTCACCCGCACTCGTATCGCGGTAGTGGGGGCAGTCCGGCCAGTCCCAGTCACCGCTCGCTACTGGACAGGCAAAGTCCGCGGCCCGTCGCTGAGAGGCAAAGCTCGGGTCCCGATCAGGGTGGTCCAACGGGAATCGGCACTTACCCTCGCTCGTGACGTGGTCACACCGGCGCGCCACGGCATAGGGGTCTTGAACTCCCACACTCGTCCCCGCGGGCGTTCGTTTCACATCTATCGATTGCGCTGCGGAGAGGAATCCTTTTCGCCACCCGGGTGCGAACGATGGGCGTGCAGGTAGTCCACGTCACAGAGGCCAAGCAGGACGTGCTGGCGAGGGATGTCGAGCGGGCGGACAGCACCCGCAAACAACTCCAGGGTGTGATGTTCAGGTCCTCGCTCCCGTCGGGCTACGGGCTCGTCTTTCCCTTCGAGACGGCCAAAAACCGTGGCGTTCACATGCTGTTCGTTCGGGTGCCGATCGACGTCATCTGGACGGTCGACGAGGAGGTGACTGCCGTAGGGCGACTCAAACCATGGACCGGCTACGGCCGGAACCAAGCGGACCGCATCATAGAACTCTCGGCGGGTACGGCCACCGACGTTTCTGTCGGGGACCGGGTAGTCGTTCAGGAGTGAACGTGAGCCCCCAGCCAAAAGGGGGGCGAATTCGAACTGAACTGGAGTGATTTATATAGCCCCATCCCGTTCGGCCACGTGTGGCAGAGATGACCACGGATCGATTTATTGCGGGTGCAAACTAGCGCACCCCCCAACGACGACGTACAGCTCCTCGATACCACGTTGCGGGACGGTGAGCAAGCGCCAGGTGTCTCGCTCACGGCCGAGCAGAAAGTCGAAATCGCGAGAGCCCTCTCCGAGGCGGGAGTTTCCGTCATCGAAGCGGGAAGTGCCTGCACCGGCCCGGGTGAACAGCGGGCGATCAAACGAGTCACCGAACTCGAACTTGACGCCACGGTCACGAGTTTCGCCCGCGGAGTCCAACACGACGTCGATCTAGCAATCGACGCCGGTGTGGACGGCATCAACCTCGTGGTACCGGCAAGCGACCGCCATATCGAGACGAAGGTCGGCACGTCGAAAGCGGACGTTCGACAGACGACAGCCGAACTCGTCGAATATGCGAAGGACCACGACCTCTGGGTCGAAGTTATCGGTGAGGATGGCAGTCGGGCGACCGAGGACTTCCTCGATGACCTCGCGGCGGTCTCACACGATGCTGGGGCCGATCGATTCGCCTATGCCGACACAGTCGGTCACGCGAGTCCGGATCAAGTAGCCGAGTCAGTCGAGCGACTCGCAGCCCTGGGTCCGGTTAGCGTCCATACCCACGACGACCTCGGCCTCGCGCTCATGAACGCACTCGCAGGCGTAGGCGCGGGTGCGGAGTTAGTTCACGGAACGGTCAACGGTGTTGGCGAGCGAGCGGGCAATGTTGCCCTTGAAGAGGTCGTCATTTCGTTGTTCCACGGGTACAATATGGAGACCGTCGACACCGAATCCCTCTACGGGCTCTCCGTCCTGGTCGCAGACGCGATGGGCCTGGAGTTGCCGCCAAACAAAGCAGTGAGCGGACAGAACGCCTTCGCTCACGAGAGCGGGATTCACACCGACGGCACGCTCAAGGACGAGCGGATGTATGAGCCCTACCCGCCCGAGACAGTGGGGCGTGAACGGCGGCTCGTGCTCGGCAAACACGCCGGCAAAGCAGGGGTTCAAGCCGCGTTGGAGGAACAGAACGTCTCCGTCGAGGACGATCAGCTCGAAGAAATCGCCTCGCGGATCAAGGCCCTGGGCGAGCGCGGAAAGCGAGTGACAGACACCGACCTCATGGCCATCGCGGAAGACGTCACTGACGTCGACCGCGAGCGACAGGTGGAACTGCTCGATCTGACCGCGGCAAGCGGCTCTGGCACGCCGACTGCAAGTGTTCGCCTCCGAGTGGGTGACGCCGAACGAGTCGCGAGTGGGACCGGGAGCGGGCCTGTCGACGCCGCGATGAAGGCGGTCAAGAAAGCGCTGGGGAACCTCACGTTCCATCTCCAGGAATACCACGTCGACGCCATCACCGGCGGAACCGACGCCGTCGTCACGGTTGAGGTAACATTGTCGAGAGGTGATCGGTCGGTGACCGCGACGGGGAGCGAGGCAGACATTACCCTCGGAAGCGTTCACGCCATCGTCGACGGCCTCGATCGGTTGTTAGCGAACGAAGACGGCACAGCAGTCCCCGCGGACGACTGAGTGGGGGTTCGGATTCGCGCCGTCACCGTTCGAATTTGACCCGACACAATTGATTCGCGGAATTGGGGGGTCAAAGAGGGTGCTCCAGGTGCTTGATCGGCTACCGGGTCTTCTGTAGGAAAAGCGCCGAGGGTGCGATTTGAACGCACGAGTCCTAACGGACAGTTGCTCTCGAAGCAACCGCCTTGGCCGGGCTAGGCTACCTCGGCGCAGATTATCTTTATTGACAGGCGCCATTTGTCCGTTTCGGTTCGTCGGTCCCCGTGGTTGATGGTTAGATTTCAAACCATTCAGACCGTATCATCTTTTACCACAACCGTACCACTCGGTTCTCAACATCGAATACGAGTCAAATGATGTATGTTTTTGGCCCCAGGTCCGAGCGTTTACAAACCAGGACGGAGCTACGAAGGGACATGAGCGATGAGTTGTCGGCGAGCGTGGGGGATCCAGTCCCTCCGGACGATCACCGGGCCTGGTACGCCCCAACAGTCAGGTCGCAGTACCCCGTCACGAACGGAATCGTGGCGACCGTAACGGAAACGGCGGACGGGTATCACTACCGGACCCGCGAACCGTTGTTGCACAAACGGGAGCGATCGGCCCTGGAGCAGGTCGAATCGCGGTTCAATGACGCCCACCTCTCCCGCCCACGAACCCGGGCCGGCGCGGTGGAACGGGTACAGAACGGGCTGCCCGGGCGCTTCCAGAGTCGGATTGAGGAACTCGACGACCAGTCACCTGATGGGCGACGCCGCTTGGGCTATCACGTACTCGCGTCGTTGCGGTCGCTGGGTCCGCTGACACCCCTCGCGTTGGACGATCGAGTACAAATCGCGGATACAAGCGAGGCCCAACTCGTCGTTCATACACGCGATTTCGCCCCAGCAAAAACCGAACTCCCCGTCGAAACCCCCCATCTCGAACGATTTCTCGGTGAACGGGTTACCCGACGAACGATTCCCTTTGCCGGGTTCGACGTTCCGGTCACGGTCGTGCGTGGCCATCTCCTGGGGGCTGATACCTTCGAAGTCAGTTACGTCATCGACGAACCGGATGTGTTGCCGGGAGACGAGGCGCTCATCGAAACCGTCGGCAACCGCATTCTCGAGGCGCCGCCTGAAGATGTGCTCGAGGACGAAGGCCAGAGTGTTCGAAAACGGGCCAGGGCCCTCCTCGCCCGACGGCTCAAATACCAACCCGTCGCGAGACTCCGCGACCACCTCTCCAACCTCCTGGGTCAGTTTCCGCTACCCTGGGTCACCCGACCGAATTTGACAACCTCCTGGTCCCGGAGTGAACGAATCGACGCGCTTGCGTATTACGTCACTAGGGACCTGGCTGGGGATGGGAAATTGACAGTCCCCATGCGTGATCCGGCGGTCCGGTCCATCGAGGCCAACCGAGTCGGGGATCGGATCGCCATCGTCACACACCGGGGCGAGCCCGTAGGGAACACGAGGATGCCGACAACCTTGGCCATCGACACGCTGACCGAGTTCGTCGATATCGCCCGAGCGCTTTCGGCCGATGGTGGCGTCGAATTGAGCGTCACGCGTCCCGCAGCAACCGTGACCGTCACGCGGGAAACGGCCGCGGCCGAACGAACGCTCCACTGTTCGGTCTCGCTCCCCACGAAAACCGAGTCGGGCCACGTCTCTATCACCGCCAAACGGGAACGGCCACCGTCACCAATTGGACTCGTAAAGCAGAACCAACTTACCCCACCACTGGTTGCCGGGATCTGGACCACCATCGTGAATCGAGGCACAGTCGTGTTCCTTGGCCCGGTCGACGCCGAACCGACCGTCGCGCTCGAAGCCCATACACCATTCATCCCGGTCGGTGAGCGACCCGTTGTGATCGGCCAAGACATAACCGGGATCGACATCCCTCACGAAACCGCACTGTCCGTCACCCAATCGGAATCCGCCGACACTCAGGGGGCAAGCAGCCTGGAACAGGACGCCCTTCACCCTGACGTCGCATTGTTACCTGGGATAAACACACATCAAGGAATCGGGCAGTTGGCAACGAGTATCGCCAGTGGACGGCCAGTCATTGCCGCCGCCCGGACTGCGACACGGGGGTTGCTCTCCCAGTTCGTTCGAACCGCCGATGTCGAGCACCAATTCGGCACTCAGGTTGATCTCGTCGTGGAACTTCCCCCACCGGAGTCGGACGAACCTGCAACCGGGTGGCTCCCGCTGCGAGCCGGGGCTATGGAGGAACAGACGGATGGTCCCAGCCAGGTGGAGACGACAGCAGGAATCGCCTGGACTCGATTCCGGGAAACGGATGCAAAGTCCACGACACCGGCTCTGTCTCCCCACTTCGTCTCCCGTCTTGCTGGGGACAATTCGACTGATCGGACTGACCTCGAACAGACGTTCTCTCGCCGTGTCCAATACGTGAACTACCTCGATGCAGCGGAGTCGACCGATCGGGAGAGTCTTATGAGCTTTCTCGCGGACCTCCGGACCGACGAGGCCGCGACGATCGAACGTATTCAGACCCAATGATCGGAGACCTCCGCGATCGGTTCGACGCGATAGCCTATCGATTGTTTGGACGGCATGTCGAAGCGGACCGCCACAAACGGGATCGTACCCGATACATGGCGCTTTCACGCTCGCCCCCCTTCGAGACGTTTCTGATCCGTCTTTATCTCGCTTCGTGGCTCCTGGCGCTCCCAGTCGGTGGCCTGATTGCGTTCGGAATAGCGGTCATTTTGCACCCACCACTCGCGATCGGACTGCCAGGGCCACGGATACTGTTCGAGATCCGATCACAGATCTGGATCGAGACCCTGGCCTTGTTCGGAGGGCTGCTGGTGAGCCTGATGAGCACGCTCTTCGTTCGCCAACTTGCAAGTGTCGGACTCGGCTACCTCCACAAGCGTGAGCGAGCCGACATCGAACAGACCCTTCCCGGAGCGGTCAGATTCCTTCACGTCGCCGCCTCAGGGACTGTCGATCCCCGGCGATTGTTCGAGGCTGTGGCCTCACGAAAACGGATTCACGGCGCGACCGCCCGAAGCTTCGAGGCCATTTGTCGGCGCCACGCAATAACCGGCAACATGGAAACCGCAATCAGAGTGGGCGCTCGCGATACGCCCTCCCAGGAACTGTTGGCCCCGTTTCTGCTCTCGTTCATCGAACGCTCCAGGGACGGCGAGGCGGCACTGAGAAACTTCTTGGCCGACGAGAGTCGGCTCTTGGCCGTAGAAGACGAGCGTCGCCACCGGCGCGACGGGGCGTACCTGCGGACAGTCGTCGGTCTTTTCGTTTTGCTGCTCGTTGGCCCACTGGTGGTCGGACTGGGGGTTGCCGGTGGCCTCATCGTCTTCCCTGAGTTCGGTGGCACACGAACCCCCATCCCGGTCCCTGAGCTCAGCGGATTCGTGACCGCCATTGGGAGCGCAGGTATCCTCCTGTTCGGCGGTGCCGCGGCGCTCCTGGCGTTCCTGGTTCGACCCACTGGGCACCGGTGGGCCGCTCCCGCTCCAGCCCAGAGTCTCCGGAGTGCGATTCGAACGAGCACGACGAACCCGACAAATGCCCTGCTCCTCCTACTTCCAATCGGACTCGCCGTCCTCGTGTGGGGCCACCTCTCGGAACTGCAGTTGGGGTTGGGGCTTCTGGGGGCCTACGTGGTTGTCGCGATTCCGACAGGGCTAATCGACGTGCGACGCTCACGCCGTCGGACCCGACTCGATCGAGCCCTTCCAGGATTCGTCCATGCCCTCGCAGAACGCCTCGAACGTGGACTCCCGTTTCGCAAAGCAGTCACCCAAATCGCCCAGGAAGAAGATTTCGGAGAACTCGATGACCCAGTCCGGAAACTCGCGGCGGACCTGACGTTGTTGCAAGGGCCGAATGGCGGTCGGAAGCGAGCGCTCGAACGGTTCGTCGGGCGGCTCGGAACCCCATTCGCGGGCCGGACAATCGGGCTTGCGGTCGGCGCCATCGAAGCCGGAGCCGACGCCCAGTCCGCCGTCGCTCACCTCCAGACCGAAACCGGCCGCCTCGAACACGCAGCATCGGCCCGTCGAAGTCGACTCCCGGTCATGATACTCGTCGGCTGGACTGTCGCCATGTTGATTGTCGCCATCGTGATCGCGGTGAATCTGATGGTGCTCGAAACAGCGACTCCGACTGGCCCCGTCGCGGGCGTCGCAGTCGAGGCGGTCGACGGTACCACACGGGAACGCCCCCTCTTCTACGTGCTGACCCAAGCCACGATGCTCACGAGCGGGTGGTTCGCTGGCCTCTCTGGGCGCGGTGTCTACGAGGCGTTACTCCATTCCGGCGTGCTGGTCGCGATCACCTGGACCGGGTTCAGACTGGTGGGCCTCGTTTGAGGAGGCGCTCACGTCAAGGCCCCACTCATCGGCTCGCTGTCTGGCCTCCATCGCCGCCCGTTTCTGGATCGCCTCGATTTTGTCCTCGTCCGCAAGAAACGCTTCAACTGCGTCGAGTTCATCACCGGGGTCGGGGGAATCAGGTGGGTCGGCAACCGCACGGGTTCGGCTGGCGAGTTCTGCGTCCCCGAGTACCTGCTCGGCCGGGGTTGCCGGCGCCAGGTCGCCGGTCCGGAGCTGTTCTGGATCGGAGAGTTCCACGAGTCGGACCCGGTAGGGACCCGTTTCAGCGATGTCCGCGAGCGCCTCCGAACCGGTACGGCCGGTACCGGTATGGTGAGCACGCGTCGGGACCCCCTTGTCGAACCACAGGACACAGTGCCCCGCTTCATCACCAAGAAGACCCGCCTGCGGAACGATTTCCCCGTACCCGACCAGTTCGGTTTCGAGTGCCTCCCAGAGTGGATCGGCGACTGACATGACGACGCGATCAAAGCGCGCCCGGCCATCAGGCCGACTCATGGACCATCAGGAATCACGGCGTTCCGGAACCGGTCGGCGACCCGGTCCGGCGCCGCTGTTGCGACCGATAGCTCATCAGCGATCGAACTGAACGCCTGTCCGGCCGGACTGTCCGGAGCATGGGCTACCAGTGGCGTCCCCGCCTTGCGCGCTTCCCGGGCCGCATCGTCCATTGGAACAGTGCCGAGAACGGGGCCCTCGACGTAGTCCCCCGCTCGCTCGCTGATCCGCGACACCTCCGCCGGTTCGTGGACCTTGTTGAAAACCAGCCCAGCAACGTCAGTCCCGTACGCGGTGGCATATTCCTGGACTTTCAACCCATCCGTAATAGCCGGGATCGTCGGTTGGACCACCAGAACGATCCGATCCGCGATGACGATGGGAAGCACGGCGTCACGACTCCCGAGGGTCGCCGGGGAATCGAGCAGGAGAACGTCAGTCTGTGCTGCCAGATCTGCGATGACAGCCTGTAATCGGGCGGGATCCGCATCGCTAAACGCGTCTAAACTCGTCCCGCAGGGAACGATATCCATCCCATATCGGTGATAGACCGCCTCGGAGAGGGGGACCGTCGAGTCCTCCTGCAACAAATCATGAAGGGTCACCGGCACGTCGGCCAGACCGGCGTGAAATAACAAGTTGGCCATTCCTGTGTCCGTGTCGATGACAGTGACGTCATACCGCTCTGCCAGGCTCATACCGAGCGCTAACGTCGCCGTCGTCTTTCCGGTACCACCCTTTCCTGAGGCCACCGCAAGTGCTTCTACCATCCGAACCTCCCCATTCGGGACCGGGTCCCGACCCGATCGTGAGCGGTGTGGGTTACGTGCACGATTCGAGAGCAGGCTTGGGGGTTGAATTATGTTACGAGGTGACTCGAGACTGCAAGTTTGTGTGGCAAATGCCAATAGCCTCCAAACCGCTCTGTCACGTTTGCCCAAGTGACCCCCGGAGGGCGAATCGTCACGACTTTTGCCTAGGCCTGCAAATTTCGTGGTATGGATACCGTCACCCCGCCCACACCGGGGCACTTCGCACCGGAAATGTCGGCGTTCGGCTGGATGATGGCTGCCGGAATTGCGCTGATTCTCATGCCGCTCTGGCCCCTCCTCGCGATCATGTGGATCTTGGGGAAAACGGGCACTCGGGGCAAGAAACGCGGTGAAAAGCACCCCGACGACGACATTCCGATCTAAGCGTCTCACCGGTTGGTTGTGAGTCCGAATTTGGACCCCCCGCAAGGAACTCACGGTCAGAAACTATATCCCTGAGAAACTCCCGCTACTGAGTAATGGACCCGCTCGGCTGGATCCTCCTTACGACGTTCCTGATCAGTCTCCTCGCCTGGATCGGGATCTTGGCCTTTTTCGTCAATGACACGATGCTGGACCGGATTCTGTTGGTCCTCGTCGCGCTGGCGGCGGGAGCGCTCATTGGCGGGGCCTTCCTTCACCTCCTCCCCCGGGCGATCCACAAATACGGGGCCGACAACACGCTCCCGATGTTTCTCTACTTGATCGCGGGGTTCTGTCTGTTTTACGTGCTCGAACAGTTCATTCACTGGCATCATCACCACGGCGCGACCCATGACAAGGACGCCGTCTCCTATCTCGTCCTCATCTCGGATACGGTTCACAACTTCATCGACGGACTGGTGATCGCGGGCTCGTTTCTCGTGGGTGTGGACGTGGGTCTCGTGACGGCGGCCGCGATCGGACTCCACGAAATTCCGCAGGAAATCGGTGACTTCGGGGTGCTCGTGTACGGGGGATTCGAGCGCTTCCAGGCACTCGTCCTCAATTACATCACCCAAGCGGTCGTCATCGTCGGTGGGCTCGTCGGCTATGGATTTACGAGTGTCTTTGGGGGGACCCCAACCTTCCTCCTGCCCTTTGCGGCCGGGAACTTCATCTATATTGCCAGTTCGGACCTGATCCCGGAGATCAAACACGAAGAGGACCACCGAAAGGCCGCGGTCTATTTCGCTGTCTTTCTCGGTGGCATCCTTCTAATGCTCGGGATCAAACTCCTCCGTCAGGGTCTCGGGTAGCAACGGGACTCGCCGGAGCAGGCAAACCTTTGCGGATTGGGGCCAGATATCATGCCGGTTAGTACCAATGCCAGTCCGACATGCAACAGCAGAATGGTCCGGAACCCTTCGTGACGGAGACGGAACGATGTCACTCGGAAGCGGAGCGTTCGAAGGGGCTTACTCTTTCGCCTCGCGCTTCGAAGATGGTTCAGGGACAAATCCAGAGGAATTAATCGGGGCTGCCCACGCAGGTTGTTTCTCGATGGCGCTCGCGAACGAACTCGCAGAGGCCGGCTATGATCCAGACCGCGTGGACACCGAGGCGGCAGTCAATCTCGACGCCGAGTCCCTCGAAATCAATCACGTGAATCTGACCCTCCAAGCGAAGATTCCGGACATCGACCCGGAGACATTCCAAGAGTTTGCCGCCGTGGCGAAGGAGAACTGCCCAGTGTCGAAGGCCCTGACCGGGGTCGAAATCACGCTTTCGGCGACGCTGGTGGACTGACCCCGGAACTGTTTTTGGCCGGGGTCGAGTGGCCCTGGGCATGACAGGCATCGTGTTTTTCGGCTCGCCCAATTACGAGTCGATCGCGTCGTTTTACGTCGAGGAGGTTGGGGCCGAATTGTGGCTCCGCCAATCCGCCTGTCGGATCCTGTCTTACGACAACCTCCTGTTCGGTTTCTGTGCGAGCGAGGAACCCGACACCAACGGCGTGCTGACCTTCGTCACCGAAGGTCGGGCGGGTGTCGACGCGTTTTACAAACAGTTTGCCGACCGCGCCACGGGCGAGCCAAAGGTAAACGAGGACTACGATATCTATCAGTTCTTCGCGGACGATCCGGAGGGACGGACGATGGAGTTTCAGACGTTCCTTCAAGAGACCGAGCCGGTTTGATAAGGTAAATTTATGATAGGTAAAATATTTTATCTGCCACCGTTGAGAGATGCAGTACCGTTGCTCGCTGATACGTCCCTTGAGTGTCAATATTCCCAATTTTTAATATCCTATTAATATAATATTTGAATGTTGCCGTTGGAGGGAAGTGACCCGTTGGACCACGATCAGGTGAGCACCAACTACCCATGGGACAGGGATACCAGCCCGAGAACCAACCCAGCCATGCCGAAGTACATCCGATTGACCTCGCTCACGAGGAAGGGGCAGGAACAGATCCACGAGAGTACAGAACGAACGAACCAAATGCGGGAAATGGCCGAGGAAAACGGGGGCACCATCGAGGACGTGTTCCTTACATTCGGTGAGTTTGACTTCGTTACGATCGCGGAGTTCCCTGACGACAAATCCTATGCCGAGTTTGCGCTCAAAGCCTCGAAAGGCGGCGAATACGGAGCCAAGACACTGAAAGCGATTGAAGAGGAGGACTACGTCTCGATCATTGAGAAATTGTAAGGAACTGTGTTCTCACCACGATCTGATTTTCCATATTTGTTTTCCGTTCGCAAAATCGGTTTGGGCTTCCGTTGTTCGAGGGTGCCACACATTCGAGTATTTACTTCGGCCCCCCGGGTCCGCCCTCCCGAATTGAACTCGCCGAGACAGTCCGGGCGTGCGGCTCGCTACGCTCGCCGTTCCGGGTTGTGACTCGTCTGCTCAAATCGGCTCGGTTGGATGTTAACTGCACACTTCGTTCGCAGCATTGCTTACGGCTCACAGCGTTCGCCGTTCGCGCAAAACCGAGGCCTCCATCCGGTCGGCCTCGCAGTCCGCCCTCCCCGAATTGAACGGGGGACAATCCGATCTACAGTCGGATGCTCTACCAGGCTGAGCTAAGGGCGGTCGCATTCTCACGTAGCGCCCCGTCCGAATTTAAGGATTGTTATTCCATCGGCCCAGCACGGCGGCCCCAGGACACCTTTTCCTACCGACACGTTTGGGGCAGCGTAAACGCCCAGTTCAAAGGTTCTCGATCTTGTTTGCTGTTCCTCTGTTGGGACCGGAGAGCCAGCCGTCCGCTATGAGGGGATTATTGGACCGAAATATTGATTGTTCTGGTTTACCATGTCAAAATGAGTCAATAGTGTATACACGACGTGTTACAATCGTCGTTAATTTTATATACTATGGGGGTGTCGTTCAAGCTACGTAAGACGCGGGTCTTACAGGTGGGGGATGCCTGCCACATTGGCCCTCGTAACCCGCTGATATCGTCGGGGAAACCGTCTTACGGGAACGGGGAAATACAACAATGGAGCGTGTGACACTCCGGATACCGGAACAGCAAATCGAGGCGGTCGAGCGGATGGTCGAGACGGGGAAATACCCCAATCGAAGTGAAGCCATCCGATCTGCCGTCCGCGAGATGCTCGAGGAGGACAGTACTGAGCAAGCAAACAGTCCGCGGACCTACGTGAAGGTGTAATAATGCAAGACATCGTTCAAGACGCTCTTGACAACGCCGAAGAGGAGGCGAGGGAGATGCCGGATTCAGACGACGAGGACGCCGAGGAGTTCGGGGATCCGCGGATCGTCATCGTCGGCGCTGGCGGCGCGGGGAACAACACGGTCAACCGACTCTACAACATCGGCGTCGAAGGCGCCGATACCATCGCCATCAACACGGACAAACAGCACCTGAAGATGGTGGAGGCCGACACGAAAATATTAGTCGGGAAGTCCCTCACCAACGGCCTCGGTGCCGGCGGCGACCCCGATATGGGCGAGCGCGCGACCGAGATGGCCCAGGGGACCATCAAGGAAGTGCTCGGCGACGCGGACCTGGTATTCGTCACCGCTGGGATGGGTGGCGGAACCGGGACCGGCGCGGCGCCGGTCATCTCACAAATCGCGAAAGAACAGGGCGCTATCGTCGTCGGGATGGTCTCGACGCCGTTCAACGTCGAGCGCGCACGGACCGTCAAGGCCGAGGAGGGGCTGGAGCGCCTGCGCAACGAAGCCGACTCGATCATCGTCCTCGACAACAACCGACTGCTGGATTACGTCCCGAACCTGCCCATCGGGAAGGCCTTCTCGGTGATGGACCAGATCATCGCCGAGACGGTCAAGGGTATCTCCGAGACGATAACCCAGCCGTCCCTGATCAACCTCGACTACGCGGACATGACCGCCATCATGAACCAGGGCGGCGTGGCTGTGATGCTTGTCGGTGAAACCCAGGACAAGAACAAGACCCAGGAAGTGGTGAAAGACGCGATGAACCACCCGCTTCTGGACGTCGATTACCGTGGTGCCTCGGGCGGACTCGTTCACATCACGGGTGGCCCGGACCTCACGCTCAAAGAGGCCGAGGGCATCGCGGACAACATCACCGAACGTCTGGACGCCTCTGCAAACGTCATCTGGGGCGCACGGATCCAGGAGAATTACAAAGGCAAAGTGCGGGTGATGGCCATCATGACCGGCGTGCAGAGCGCACAGGTCCTCGGGCCGTCAACGCAGGAGCAAGCGGACCGCTCCAGGGCCCAAATCGAGAATCCCGGCTCAACCGCCGACTCAGGTTCCGACTCCTTCGGTGCCACCTCCGACGGTGGCCAGGACGCGTTAGAACAGGAGAACGGCCTCGACGTCATCCGGTGACTGACGTGGATTCACGGGCACCACTCCGCTGACACTTCTTATCCGAGTTCGGCTCTGAGTTCGCAAGCCCGACACTGATCCCGACCAGTCGGTGCGCCACAGTTCTCACAGACACCCGACGGTCCAGAGGCCCCCGAACGGCGGTTTTCGGCCGCAAACCGGGCTGTCTCTTCGTACCCCGCCATAATCGAATGTCGCGTGCCGGGATGATGTTCTTCGAGCTCAAGTAAAACGTCACGCACCGTCCCGCGAAACGACTCGCTCGCGTAGGGACATTCCGCGATGTGGGCCGGAATACCGCTGACGCGGGCGTATAACGCGACCTCCGATTCGGGGACATCTCGAAGCGGCTTCGCCCGTGGAACGAACACGCCATCGGTTGCACGGTCCGAGAGCGGGGCGAGACTGGCATCGTAATGCTGAGCCATCTGCGAGACGTCCCCCTCCAAGGTGTTCATCAGTGCCGTTTCTGCTTCGTCGTCAAGGTTGTGACCGGTGAGTAATACGTCAGCATCGTACTGCCGAGCCACGTTTGCGAGCACGTCCCTGCGAAGCACTCCACAATACGCGCAAGGTGCCATATCCCAGGGATCGTCCTTGGCAATCTGATCCATCTCCAGACCGAATTCGGACTCGTAGCCCGTCTCAATGTACTCGACAGGCCGATCAGCGACCAGTTCCTCGGCCGCCGAGAGACTGTCGTCTCGGTAGCCCTCGATTCCCTCGTGGACCGACAACGCAACGAGTTCGACCCGGGGGTCCGGGCCGAACGTGTCTGCCAAAATATGAGTGAGGACCGCGCTGTCTTTGCCACCAGAAAGCCCGATCAGCCAGGTGACCGGGTCTTCGGGCGTCGCTGCTGCCGGAAGCAAATCATCGGTTCGAACCCGGCGTCTGACGCGGCGCTCAACTGACTGCTGTAGATGCCGATCGCACAAGTGAGCCCCTGAATAGGCGGCAAAGAGCACGGCGTCCCGGCCACACCGATCACACTCCATCGGGTGTGGATTACCGACTCGGGGCTTTCACCGTTTCGGCCCGGGTTCAGTTTGCGCCGAAATCGTCCTCGAAGACGAACGTCCCGTCCCGTTGAACGACCTCGCCGTCAACTTCAATCACCGAGTCCTCGCTCATATCGACGATCATGTCCATATGAATCGCTGATTCGTTCCGCTCCCCATCTTCGCCCACCGTATCCTCGTAGGCCCGTCCAAGTGCGAGGTGGACGGTGTCACCCATTTTTTCGTCGAAAAGCATGTTATACGTGAACTGATCGATCGAGCGATTCATCCCGATTCCAAGTTCACCAATTCGACGAGCCCCGTCGTCGGTATTGAGGACCGCAGAGAGAACCGACTCGTTTTTCTCGGCACCGTGTTCGACGACGCGGCCATCCTCGAACTCGATGTAAACGTCCGTTACTTCCCGCCCCTGGGCCATTAGCGGCATGTCGAAAAGAACGGTACCTTCAACCGAATCCGGGACGGGCGCTGTAAACACCTCGCCGCCCGGGAGGTTGTGTTCGGCGTCGTCGTTCTCGGTTAGCATCCCCTCCACACTCATTTGGAGATCGGTCTCGTCGCCGCTGCGGATGTGAACCTCGGAGCCGTCTTCGAGGATCTCGACCATTTGGGCCTGATGCTCCCGTTGGGCCGCCCAATCCTTGTTGATGGCTTCGTATACGAAGTCAGCGTACCCAGATGTACTCATCTCGGCGTCCTGTGCGTTCCCGGGCGCGGGATGCTGAGTGAGGACCCACCGTTTCTCCATCATTTTTTCGGAAATCGGCTGTCGAACCTTCTGGAATGCCGTATTGACCTCCGGGTCGACATCGCCCTGTTCGTTTGTATTCAGATCCGCCCGCACCCGAATCGCCGCATCAGCCTCCGAAATAGCTGCAAACATGTGATCCGGCAATTCGAATGCGTCGGGATCTGCGGCTTTGAGGAACGCGCGGCTCGCCCGCGAACTGCCCCCCATTTGCATCGGGTTGGCATCGCGTTTACCGAGTTCCTCGTAGAGTGCAATGACGAGGTCTTCGGCAACTGCGGGTGCGGTCACCAGGACGTTATCGCCGGGTTTGATGTCCGCCGAATGCTCCACAAGTATCCGTGCGTGTTCCCGAATGCGGGGATCCATGCACCTGGGTTCGAGCCCCCGCCTCTTAAAAAGTCACGCTCCGGCTAAACGGCCAGTCGCGATGTAAAACGGTACGGTTTCACGCCGACGATATGAGTCCGTTTTCACCTGTTTTACGACCGACCGTCCCATCGCCTGCCAGTCGTCGCGAAGGGTGTCAAAGTCGGCGGCAGACAACCCGCCAGCAAGCATGGTCTCTCGATGGTCGTCGATGCGGGTGGCCCGGACCTTGCGTCGAGCGGATTCGATCGCGTTTGCGGTGTACGGCGGTTCGATGCGGCGCTCGTGAACCATTCGCGAGACGGTAATGTCCCTGAAACCCTGCTCCGTGAATAACTGCTTGAGGTCTGTCCCGATTCGAGAATTCGTTTCCAGGCCACGCCTGTACGCCCTGCGGGCCCTGCGTGCTACCGCTGATTCGCGCTCCACAGTCGATTCGACGGTAACTGCACCATTATCCGGTTCGACGGCGCCGACGCGATCGGCCGATACGCGCGCAAATTCCGCCACGACGGCCGTCGGGTCGGCAACGTTCACGAGCAACGCCTGGCAGGTCACAAGGTCGACAGTGCCACTTAAAAATGGCAGGCGTGTCGCGGCACCTTGGACCGCGTTTGGGACAGATCCGGTCCGCAACAGCCGTTTATCCGCGTCAAGGGCGAGAACATCCGCCCCCGACTCTTCGCGAAGCACGGTGGTGAACTCACCAGTCCCCGCCCCCACATCCAGAATACGAGCAGGTGACCCGGCAAAGTGCGGGCTGAGGATTTCACGGTCGTCCCAAAGCCCTCGTCGGGTGTCGCGTAAATACTCCGGCGTAAAGCGACGCACAGCTTCGTTGGGGCTGGTGGCCGGTTAAGCCTCCCGGAGTTCTTTGGCCCGCTGGATGTTCCATTCGAAACCACGGTCGTCTTCCCTTGGCGTTTCGAGAACGAATGGCCGATCTCTCAAGGCGTCATGGGAGAGTACCGCTCCGATACCATCGGCCCCGATCAGTCCCTCGCCTAGGTGGGCGTGTTCGTCCTTGTTGGTGCCAACATCGTGTTTCGAATCGTTAAGATGCATGCAAGCCAGATTGTCGAGGCCGATCACGTCGTCGAATTCGGCTACCGTTTTATCGACTGCCTCCGGCGTCGACAGGTCGTATCCAGCCGCGAAGGCGTGGGCGGTATCGAGACATACCTCGAGGTCCTGATCAGATTGGTCGAGCACGGAGGCGAGGTGTTCGAACTGGCCCCCGAGTTTCGTCCCGCTCCCAGCATCCGATTCCACGAGGACAGTCACGTCCTCGGGAATATCAAGTTCGTCGAGCGTGCCGGCAGCGTTTTCGATGCCACCCTCGACGCCAGCCCCGGTGTGGGCCCCCAGATGAACATTGACGTAGGGAATCCCGAGTGTCTCGGCTGCGTCGACCTCCTCCTGCATCGATTCGACCGATTTGGCCCGGAGGTCGTCTTTCGGCGTCGCCAGATTCACGAGATAGGAGGCGTGAATCACCCATGGGCCGTCGAGTTTCGCCTCGGTTTGCTCGAGGAACGAAGCTGCTTCCTCCGGATCGATATTCGGCGATTGCCAGACCTGCGGGGAATGGGTGAAGATCTGTCCGCACGTCCCGCCGACGTCGAGCTCCCTACCGACCGCCTTGTGAACGCCGCTTGCTATCGAAACGTGGGCACCGATTCGCATACTTCGTGTATTTTACTCGGGAATAAGTCCCTTTCCCGTCCGCGGCAAGGGCTTCTGTTTTACGACAAGGGACAGAAGTACGAGTACCGCTTGGTCGTAAATTTCTGTATAGCAATATATGGTTTATTACCGGGTGATATTACCGATAAGTCAGGTCCCTGCGCTTATAACCGGACAGAATCTACGTCCCGCATGGTCGAAACAGTCGCCGACGTGATGGCCGACCTCGAACCCGAGGATTTCCATCTTCTCTCGGGCGTCGAGCAAGGAATGCGGTTCTCCGAGTGGGTCAATCGGGAGAAATTGCCCGAATTTACCGGCCTAACGTCCGAAAACGTCGATTTTCACCTGAATCGAATGCTGGATCTGGAGTTCGTCGAGCGAAAAACGATCCAGTACGAGGGGATCAAACTCACCCAACGGGGGTACGACGCACTGGCTTTGCATACATTCGCCGAGCGGGACACGATCGAAGGGTTCGGGGCTCCATTGGGCGTCGGTAAGGAATCAGACGTGCACGAAGTCCAATCCTACAAGCCACTCGCACTGAAGTTTCACCGAGAAGGGTTCTCGAACTTTCGGGAAGTCCACCGTGGGCGGGAGTACACTGCCGATCGAGAGCACGTTTCCTGGCTGTATACGGCACGAAAAGCCGCCGAACGGGAGTACGAAGCGCTCAAAGGGCTCTATCCGGAAGTTTCAGTACCCCAACCGATTGACCAGAACCGACACGCGATTATCATGGAGAAAGTCCCGGGTGTAGAACTGGCAAAGGCCACACTACCCGACGAACAGGTCACCGGGGTGCTGGAACTGGTCCTACAGGAGATGCAATCGGCCGCGGATGGGGGGTACATACACGCGGACATCAGCGAATACAACGTTTTCGTGGCCGAAAGCGGGATTACGCTTTTTGACTGGCCTCAGGCAGTCCCGACCGACCACGAAAATAGCACGGAGCTCCTCAAACGGGATATCGAAAACATCACGAGTTATTTCGAGCGGAAATACCCCGGCGAGGTTGACTCAGTCGATGTCCAGGCCGTGTTTGGGGCAATCAAAGAGCGGAATTTTTCGACACTCCCCGCCGAATAACCGGTTTCTAGGTGGAAGCCTGGGCAAAAATAAACCATATAACGCTATAGCAAAACGGGGTGTGCAAAAATCGAGTGCTGATACAATTTCGTTCGGCGAACCGTTACAACTCCAAAATCTCGAAGCGTTTCTCTCGACAGCGATGGCACTCCCGCAAGCCGCGCTCCTCGGCAAGGGATCGGTCTAACTCCTGATATGCGCCGGGAAGAACCGGACACTTCACAGAGGTATGATAGACCTGCAGATCTGTTCCCGTGGCCTGAGAAATATAGACGCGGTTTGCGGGCACAACCAATTTCGTCCCGGCTTCGAATTAAGTCATTCCACTAGAGCCCGAAGAGTGCGAACACGATCAACAACCCAATGATCAAAACGAGCACCCCGAAGATCCGAAGGGCGAACCGTGATGGGCGGGATCGAGACGCTGGGTCCTCAACAGAGAGTACACCGAGTCTGTCCGCAGGCTTTGAGTGACCCATGAGTCTCGCGTACGCGACTCGAACACCGTAAGTCAGCGATCCGATCGCTCGAGCAAGGACGAAAGTGACAAATTGCCCAAGTTCCCACAGCGTTTCGACAGCCGGATCGTACGGCGTCGGATCTGAATCCGATTCGTCCCGGGTTGCGGGATCGGTGCTGCCGATCCTCTCTGGGGTAGAATCGGCCTGGTTTGGATTTGACGCTGTCTGTGGCTCCGTAATCGCGGTCTTCGTGTCCTCCTCGGTTGCCGATTCGTCCAGAACCGGAGGTGGATCCGCTTCGATTGGGTCGACTGAGTCTGAGCCTGACGCCGCCGCTTCAGGCTCGGCGATCTCTGTGTCAAGCGCGGGATCCTCGGACCCCTCTTCAACCACAGGTGCCGTGGCCTCTTCCTGTGATTCAAGAGCAGCGCCCCCGGTCGATCCGTCCGCCTCCCCAGTTGCTGTTAAATCGCGTCGTTCGGAGGTCGAGAGAGAGGGCGTATTTCCAGCGTCGGCGGTTTTTTTGGCCCGAAACCGAACTTCACGCACCGTTTCCTCCCAATCGGCCAGGAGATATGCAGACCCAGTCGCGAGATCCTTGACGTCTTCCGCGTACTCCTTGCCCAGGATCGTTTTCACCACCCGCGTGTCGTTCTCCCACGTCAACCGATGAAACACGAGCCAGTCACATTGGGTGATAAAGTTCTTGTCGACCGATGCCGGTCGCTGGGACATCCCCAACAAGCCAAGGCCCCGTTTGCGGCCCCGTTTGGCGATCCGAATAAGCATCTCCCCCAAATCACCCAGTCCACCTTGCTGAGGGAGAAATTCATGGACCTCCTCGACAAGGACCAGAAACGGCTTGTTCTCGTGTTTCTCCCGAGAAAACAGGAGTTGCAGCGTATCGGTGATGACTCGTTCGGCCCGTTCGATCTCCAGTACTTCCGATATATCGATGATCACTGGCCGGTGCTGGTCGAGACAGAAATCCACGATTTGGCCAGGGTCGACCTCGAACAGGGGGTGGTCGTATCCGTCACCATCTCCAATATGGACGACCTCGTAGCGCTCAGTTAGCGTGGCGTATTCGCCTTCGATATCCACGATGAGCATCGGGAACCCCATTTCCAGCAACTCCTCGACCACGACACTTGCAGTGTTACTCTTCCCGGAGCCACTTTTCCCGAAGATGGCCCCCCGACCTGTGAGCACCTCGATCACAGGAAGGGAGAGCCCATCGTCGGAGACGACAATGCGTTCCGTTTCGCCAGCCATTCGCTCGGGAATTTGGCGTCCGGCGGTAAATACCTGCCGCGGTCGATCGCCGATCCTGCGGGCGAAAACCCGCCCAGTGGCAAATCCCATACCGTGTCAGTAGACTTTTGCCACGCCCCCGTGTCCCTCCGGGCATGGAATCGGGGCCAGACTGGCTGAACGATCACACCCTCCTCCGGGTCATCGGACCGGTTCTCGGTTCGACCGTGGTGCTTACAGCGGCATTTCTCGGTGCACTCGCCTTACTCGTAGGAGAGGTGGAGGGATTTACCAACCGGTTTCCCTACTACGTCGTGGTGATGGCACTCGGATTTGTCAGTGCGCTGTTCGTGCTCGAGCGGCCGCGAATCGAAGGGAGCCAGGTGCTGATGGCGACTATCGGCGTCACGGTGACCGTTTTCGTCGTGGTAACCCTCGCCGGAGAAGGAATCGCGTATGCACTCGCCTATCCCAGTGCAGTCTTCCAACCGGACTTTATCTTGTATCTTCTAGCAGCGGGCCTCATCGGAAGCGGCCTGGCCTACTGGACGATCTCACATTGGCGCGAATTTACCCGCTAGTCAGTCTCGTTTTCTGTAAGGTCGGTTGATGGACGTTCGATCCGGTCAAAGGCCTCACGAAGGCCACGAAAGCGCCGATCAACGTCATCAGCCCGTTTCGAGGCGTTGTCGATGTGTCGTTCCAGCGTCGACCACTCGTCTTCGACCGCCTCGAACTGCGCCCCGAGTTCAGTCAAATGGTCAAGCACGGCTTCGGCTTCTTCTGAGAGTTTTCTGGCCTGCGCGCCGGTTTTGAGAAGTTCGAGTTTGTGCCCGAGGGTGAGTGGAGAAACGACCTGGACACCGCGTTTCGTGTACTCACGCAGAAGATCGTACTCCTCCGTAATCAAATGGTAGTAGACGCTCTCCGAAGGGATGTAGGCAAAGGCAAAGTCGGTCGTTCCCTTCTCGGGGCTGACGTAATCCCGTTCGATTTTGGCCAATTGCTCCTCCACGGCAGTGCGGAACGCCTCCTTGTGTTCGGCCCGAACATCCGGGTTCTCGGCGTCCAGATACTGTTCGTAGCGATCCAGTGGAAACTTGGAGTCGATGGCAACGATGCCATCGGGCGTTTCGATATGCGCGTCGGGCGTCTTTGAGCCGACGACCTGTTCCCTGATTCCGTACATGCCGGGATGGAGGTGATCCGAGAGCATGACTTCGAGTTGCACCTCCCCAAACTCACCACGTTCACGAGGGGCTCGCAGGAGCCGATCGAAATCACCATGGAGTGACTCTATTTCACCCGCTCGGTCCTCGATCCGGGACACGGTTTCACTGAACTGCATCGAGGACAGGGTCTGTGATAGGGCTGCGGTCAGCTGGTCGGTCTCGACACCATTTTCAGCCGTGCTCACGGCCCGCCGAACCTGCACGAGCAAGAAAATAACGACGAGAAGTGCGAGGAAAACACCACCGAGGAGCAACTCGTTCGTGGCCATACCTCGATGTCGGGGAGCCAGCCCATGAATGTTCGTCCCGGCTACATCGAGTCCGTTTCGAAGGCTTAAGAGTCGGCACCGTCAAGCAGAACCCAATGGAGTACGGCGCCCTCGTCGATCTCTACGAGGATCTCGAAACCACCGATGCCGACACGGCCCTGATCGAGCAGCTCGCAACGGCGCTATCCGAGGCTGACCCGGAAACGGTGCCACTCCTGGTGACGCTGTTGCAAGGCCGACCGTTCGTGGCCTGGGAGGACTGTGATCTCGGCGTCTCCTCGAGTTTGACCCGAACAGCCATCGCAAAGGCAACTGGCCAGTCAGAAGACCAGATCGAAGACTGGTGGCGCGAAACCGGCGATCTTGGAAGTGCGGCGGCCAAAGCCGTCGAAAACGAGCGCCAACAGACGCTGTTCGGTCAGTCGCTGACGGTCGAACAGGTCCAGGAAACGCTTGAACAGATCGCTGCGTACGAGGGGACTGGCAGCCAGGGACGGAAAGTCGATGCAATCGCTGGATTGCTCTCCGACGCGGACCCGGCCACAGCCAAATACCTCGTCCGAACCGTGCTCGGCCATCTTCGAATCGGTGTCGGTGAAGGGGTCATAAGGGACGCCATCGCCGAGGCGTTTCTTTCGGGAACTGAAGCTGATGTCGGGGTTGTCGAACGGGCATATCAGGTCACAAACGATTATCGTGTCGTCGTGCAAACCGCTCGAACCGAAGGGCGAGACGGACTTGCAGAACTGGAAGTTGCGATCGGTCGGCCGATCGACGTGATGCTTGCGGAGAAAGCCGAGTCGATCGAGACGGGTATCGAACGGGTCGCGGCCGAGCCTGAAGCCGTGCTGGCGGAGTTCAAATACGATGGGGTTCGAGCGCAGATTCACGTCGATGGCGGGGAGGTCCAGATGTTTACCCGACGGTTGACGGACGTCACAACTCAGTTCCCGGACATCGTCGAGGCAGTCTCCGAGAACGTGAATGCAGAGCGAGCCATTCTCGAAGGGGAAATCGTCGGGTACAATCCCGAAACGGGCGAAATGGTCCCGTTCCAGGTACTCTCTAAGCGCATCAAACGCAAGAATAACATCGAAGCGGCGATCGAAACGATTCCAGTGACACTCTATCTCTTCGATGCGATGTACGTCGAAGAGTCCCTCCTTGAATCCCGGTTGGAAGATCGCCTCGCCGTGCTTGAATCGGTGCTCACGGAGCAGCCACCTGCCATCGAACGAGCCGAAAACAGGCGGACTGGGAACCGCTCGGAGCTCGAAACGTTCTACCAAGACGCACTCGATGCGGGCCAGGAAGGGCTCATGCTGAAAAACGCCGAGGCAACCTATCAGCCCGGCAGCCGGGTCGGCTACATGATGAAGGTCAAGCCGACCCTGGAAACGTTAGACCTGGTAGTCGTGCGGGCGACCTACAGCGAAGGCCGGCGGTCGAATCAACTCGGCCGACTCTACCTCGGCTGTCGAAACGAGGAGACAGGTGAATTCGAGGAGGTTGGCCGGCTTTCGACCGGCTTTACGGACGAAGAACTCGCAATTGTCACCGAGCGACTTGAACCACTTATTCACGAAACCGACGGTCGGGACGTGACTCTCGAACCAAAACTCGTGCTCGAAGTCGAGTTCGAAGAACTCCAGGGGTCCCCGGAATACGATTCGGGGTATGCCATGCGATTCCCTCGCTTCGTGGATTTCCGTGATGACCTTTCGGTTCGGGGCGTAGATACGCTCGAGCGCGTCGAAGACATCTATCACTCCCAATGACACAGGTTCGATTGAACGACGGCATCCGAATCAAAACCGATGACGAACGTGCAATCGCGGCTGACGCCGGTGACCCGGCTAGTGACGTACCGCTCCTCAGTCATGCACACGGCGACCATCTCTACGACAGCCCACCAGGGAAGGTCGTCGCGTCGGATCTAACCCGGGAACTGGCCGCCGTGAGACGCGATGGCCCGGTCCCAGACCGCCTCGACGTCGACTGGATCGAACAGCTGTTTGCAGGACACGTGCCCGGTTCCAGGGCCTTCGTAATGAATGGCGACCAACAGATCCTCTACACCGGCGACTGTTCGACTCGCGACCGCTTCGAAATGGAGGGGTTTGACCCGGTATCAGCTGACGTGTTAGTCATCGAATCGACATACGGCAAACCGGAGTACACGTTCCCTGCACAGTCAGACATCGAAGCCGAAATCGTGGATTGGCTAGAGGACACCCGGGATCGACCCGTCATCCTGCTCGGCTATGCACTCGGACGCGCCCAAGAACTCATCGAACTGGCAGCGCGGGCCGGTCGAGACCGGATTCGATACACACCAAGCATCGACGCGATCAACGACCCAATTGAGGCCGCAAGGGGCAAGCCGTTTCCGGGCTCAGTCGAATCGAAATTCACCCCCGAGCCGGGTGACGCCCTGGTGCTCCCCGCCCAAACCGGCTCGCTGTCATTCATCGATGGCTTACGGGAGAAGCAAGGCGCCATCCTCGCCGGATTTTCCGGCTGGGCGATCGACAAGAGCTATCGATTTGCCCGGGATCTCGACGTGGCCTTCCCCCTTTCGGACCATTGCGATTTCGAGGAACTGCTGGGAGTCGTCGAGAGAGTCAACCCAGACCAGGTGTATACAGTCCATGGCTTCGTCGACGACTTCGCTGGCGCCATTCAGTCACGACTAGGTATTCAGGCCCGCGCAGTAAAACCGAACCAGACCACCTTGGGTGATTTTTGACGGCTCCACGTGGGATGATTTATTACGGGACGGTCCCCGAGTGTACCGTGATGGAACGGAGTCCCGTCATCGCTCCCGGCGGGGGACGCTGACATGGTCGCCGACCTAAGCGACCGGGAATTCGCCGAGATGCTCGCGGCCGTCTGGGAGCGCCACGGTTGGGACGCTGAAGTCACCAACCAAAGCGGTCAGTTCATGGTCGCAGCGGAAATGGCCGACGGTCGACGGGGGGCGATTCTCGTTGCCCCAGGCGACGATGGTCCGGTCGACCAAGGCCAACTGCAGACGATCCAGTCGCTCCAATCCGAGAAAGGGGTCGATGTGCCGGTTGCGGCCACACGAAGTTCCTTCGACGACGGGGCCACGGAAATGGCCGAGGTCAATGGTATCCACTTAGTGGACCCCGAAACCCTCGAGGAAACGGCCTCGGCGGAAGGCTTCGAAGATCTGCTCAAGCAGTATTCGGGTGGGAGTATCGTTCAAAAGTTCGTGCAGACTCTTCCGATGCCAGGCCTCAGTAGCATTCCAACGCCACGTATTGGTAGCCCGTCGATCGGTCTCAGCAGTGGAAACACGGGACTGAGTGTTGCACTCGGCGTCATGGTGGTAATTATCGGCCTTCTCACCGTATTCACGTTTGGCGATAGTCTGGGCGGACTCATTGCCGGGCTGCCGATCCCGGATTTCGGACTCATCGATGCGATCGGGGGGGTTCTGGGTGGGCTCCCGATACCCGACATCGGCCTTGGAGGCGGCGGCTACAGCGTGACGGCCGTCTCCCTGGTCGATGGGGAAACCGACCCGGTTGGTGTTGGCTGGAATGCCAAACCCAAAGACGAGGTCGTCGGCCCGAACGGAACAGCTTTCGACGCCCCTGAAAACCACAGCTTCGCCGTCGCGCAACTGAACGTGACGAATCCAACCGCCGAGACAGTCGTTCTCGAACCGGAGGCCTTCGGGTTCGCAAGTGGCGCGGAGCGGTACGGACCACAGCCACTCGACGGTGCGGAGGGCCAATTGCCGATCACCGTTCCGGCACGCTCCTCGACAGCGGGCTATCTCGTCTTCACCGTCCCCGAAGACACGGAATCTGGGACACTGTTGGCCTTACCAGGGGCCAACAGAACGCCCATCTCCTTCGAACGGGATCGGAGCCTCGAATTCCAAATCGAGAACGCGTGAGTGGAAAACGGCCTTCGAAGTGTTTTTAGCCGTTCACAAAGAAATATTCATAACTCGCTGGCAGGCGGGCGCCAGCGGGCTCCCGAGATATCGGGACGGAATGTGACCCTCACGGGTTGAACCACCAACGCCCGCGGCAACCAGCATGACACGAAGCGCTTATTCGTATATCAAGGAAGCATGGCGGGATCCCGGCAACGGGAAACTCGCTGAACTGCAGTGGCAACGGAAACAGGAGTGGCGAGACCAGGGCGCCATCGTGCGGATCGAACGCCCAACCCGCCTCGACAAAGCCCGAGATCTGGGCTATAAGGCCAAACAGGGCGTCGTCCTGGCACGCGTCAGCGTCCGCAAAGGAACCGCCCGGAAGTCCCGGTTCACTGGGGGCCGGCGCTCGAAACGCACCGGTGTGAACCGCATCGGCCGCACGAAGAACCTCAACCGCATCTCCGAGGAGCGAGCGACCCGGAAGTTCCGCAACCTGCGGGTGCTGAACTCCTACTGGGTCGGTGAAGACGGCAGCCAAAAGTGGTTCGAAGTGATCCTCCTGGATCCGAACCACCCGGCGATCGAGAACGACGACGACCTGAACTGGATCTGTGACGACACACACGCCAACCGGGCGCTGCGTGGACTCACGACGGCCGGCGACCGCTCACGCGGGATGCTCAAACGCGGCACGGGCTCCGAGAATACCCGTCCGAGCGTCGGGTCTCGGGACTAACTTTACCGTTCTGTTTTGCGGTTTCACGCACCTGAACAGTGCCACTAAAGGAGCGCCAACTGCTACTTTGGGAGAGTTTATCAAGTGGCAAGCAATAGACCCGATATGTCTCTTCTCGATGAATCTCCGGCGACAGTTACGCCGACCGACATCGCCGAGGCGATCCGATCGGCCGGTGTTTCGGGCGCCGGCGGGGCCGGGTTTCCAACATATGCGAAGTGGGAGCAGATCGAGGAGGTTGAAGGCCTCCTGATCAACCACCAAGAGAGCGAACCTAATTTCGTCAAGGACCGGCATCTCGGTCGCGAACACGCCGAAGAACTGGCACAACTCATCGATTGGCTCCTCGATACGGTGGTCTCGACCGTGGTCATCGGAACAAAAGAAGCCTACCGCGGCGTCTGGCTCGGATCGCTCGAAGCCGAAACTGATGCCACAGTCCTCACACCCGACAAGTTGCCGATCGACGCCGAAACCGCACCGGATGTCCTCATTGCGTGTACCGAGGATCGCTACGAATTCGGCATGGAAAGTGTCCTGTTACGGTCCGTCGCGGATATCACGATCGGCCGGGATCTGCCACTCGATCACGGCTGGCTCGTCCAGAACACCGAATCGATGTATCACGTCTATCGGGCGCTGGCGGAGGCGAACCCTGTTACCCGCAAACTCGTGCACGTCGATGGGGATACTCCACGCCATCGGTTCCTTGACGTCCCGGTCGGGACACCAGCGACGACCCTTCTCGCTGAAGCGGGGCGCCCTGGCGGTCCGGGTGAAAGCGAGATCCTCGCCGACGGGGGGCCAGGGTGGAGCTTCGAGATCGATGAGCGCCCGGACCGATTCGGCGTCCGCAAGCGAACGAACAGCCTGCTGATCGTCGACGAAACACTCGCGGCCGAAAACACGCTCGGTGGTGGCCGCATCAATATTCTCGGCCCGCAAGCCTGGAAAAGCCGAAAGTTCGAGACTGAACCGGACCGGATCGACCCACCCTACGTCCGGATCCCGCTGTTGACAAACGAATCGTTTGGAGATGTCGTCTCGCGCAGCAACCCGACCGTCTCACCCGGGGACGCGGTGGCCCTCGGCGAGCGGATCGCCGATCCCGCCGATTCAGGCATCAGCATCCCCCAACACGCCTCGATCAGTGGCGAAGTGACGGAAGTCACGAACACCCACGTGACGATCGAACGGACTTGAGTGACGGGGTCGCTAATTCCAACTGATCCGCACACCTTTGGGCCTGCCTGGCGAACGGAGGTGTAGCCAATGGCCGTGGATCCGCTTGCAATCGCGACCGTCACGATTCTGCCGCTACTTGCACTTCTGGGGGGCCTCCTCTTCTCGGTCTGGTATGCGTTCACGACAGATCGACGACTTGCCGTGGCAGCAGCCTTGTTCGCCCTGATGAGTGCTCATCAACTGACTGAGGTGTGGCTGCTGGCCACCGGACTCGATCCCCTTGGCAACCTCCCTGGTGAGGTCTTCGAAACGAGTGTCAACCTCCTCGCCGTTGTGACGGTACTCATTCTGGCACGACGTTTAGAAACCGAGCGTCGCCGCCGCGAGCGCCAGGATGTAGTGACACGTGAACTCAGCAACGCCTCACACCCGGTTGGAGGGGAGGAACCGACTCCCCAAACCGGGGGGCTGGGGTTGTTCCGACCCGCATTGTTGGGACTCCCAGTCGTTGGACAACTGGTGGCCTGGGCCTACACGACACTCCCGCTCGGCACGACGGCTCGGCTGTCGTCCGTGATCGAAACTGCCGTTCGGAACGTTCAGGTGACCTTTCCTGTTACCACGGTGGATCGGGGAGCGGTCCCGGACCTCCCCGTCTTTGCAGAAGCCACGACCCTCGAGGATATCGTCGAAACCGTGCTGAAGCAGTTCGTGGTCTACAACGATTCGAGTGAGCCCACGATTCGAATCGACGGGACGGTTCACAGCTCGACTGTACGCATCCGAATCGAAGATAACGGGCCTGGGCTTCCCGCCGCTGTGGCCGACCAACTTGAAGGTGAAGTGAGGGAATCGGCGAACCCCGACCTCGAACTCGCGCCAGTCCACGGATTACTCGAAAAATGGGGCGGCTCAATCACGGTCGACAGTGGAACCGTCGACCTCACGTTGCTCAGCCCGAGACCGGAACAAACTGAGGGACCCAATGAAGGTCGCTAAAACCGAACCCAGCTCGATTAGCTCGTCGATGCGTCCAGTTGCTTCTGGTCCCAAGCGACAATCGCGCTCGCGAACGAGCAAACGGCCGCGAACACGCCTTCGGCCGAATCTTTCTCCGCGACCGCGTCGGCGAAGGCGTCGATCCATTCGAGGTGGTCGAACAACTGTTCCTGAAGAGCCCGGAGCTCCTCGACACGCTCCGGGTCATCGTTCTCGGCCTGTGCCTGCTGAGCGGCGAGTCCGGCCATGAACTCGAACTCCGCGGCGAGATGATCTGGAATACCTTCGCCACGGTCCGGGGTGAAGTTCGTGCGCTCGTACAGTTCGGCGACTGATTCGGCAGGATCACCGAGCAGTTCTCCAGCCGTCCCAACAACGTGATACTGGGAGTCAGAGTCAAACGACTCGCTGGGGTCCGTGGCATGTCCCGATGCAAACGGCGGGACGTAGTAGGGACCTGGCACCTCGAAGAGGTTGTCGTAGCCGATCTCGAGCGCTTCCGGATCCAGCTCGTCGCGGGAGAGCCTGGTGATATCGACGTCAGCCGGCAGTATTTCCGAGAACTCCGTGAACCCCCCCATTTCGATTGCCTCCAGGAGCACCGTTACCTCGCCGTCGAAGATTCGCGAGAGCAGGTCATAGAGGTCCGCACGGGCGCGGGCGAACTCGATGTCGATACTTGCTGTTGCCATCTCAGTCCTCCATCCGTGTGATCTCGACGTGGGTGTCATACTGCGACTGGGAACCGCCAACGGGGTCCGAGGGACCGATGTCTTTCGTGGTCGTATCGAGTGGCGCAAGGTGGTTGACAGCGAACCCAGCGTCCCGACCTTTGGCGTACCCGGCTTCTTCG